>DASRSQ010000523.1:0-7066 GCA_035656475.1 Gemmataceae bacterium
GGCCCACCGCTAGTGGCAACACGCTTCTGGCGCTATCGGTGGGCCTCGCGTTGCTCGACCCACCCTACGGGGTGCGGCATTATGTAAAGAGCGAATCTCCGAAATGCACGACTAGTGCGATTCAGGTGGACGCGAGGCCGGGCAGAGAATACCGTTGCAACCGATTCTACAAGGCGGTAACCTTCACCTGGAGGACCGCTATTCATGACTCTCCGCGCCGTTTTTTGCGTTCACATTATCGCCACACTCCTATTGTTGTTCGGTGTCGCGCCGGCATCGGCCGACGGCCCGGACGCACTTCTTCTCAAGGATCAGGAACGCATTCTCTTTCTCGGTAGCGGCTTCGTTGAGAACGATCTATGGCACGCCTACCTCGAGACACGCCTGCAGCGGCGCTTCCCGAATCGCAACCTGAACTTTCGCTACATGGGCTGGAGCGGCGACACCGTGCGCGCCACCGCGCGCACCGCCGGCTTCCAGGTCCCGCAAGGGCTGGCACGCCTTGAAAAAGAAACCCAGGCGCAGAAGCCGACGCTCATCTTTCTTGCCTACGGCATGAACGAGTCGTTCGACGGCCCGAAGGGCCTCGCCGACTTCCGGAGAGATTACGACAAGCTGCTGACCGCTTTGGGTCCGCTGCGAGCGCGCGTGGTGATTGTCTCGCCCACGTATCACGAAGACCTGGGGCGGCCCTTTCCGGATCCAGGTGAGCACAACAAACATTTGCTCGAATACGCCCTGACGCTCAAGGAGCTGGCGCAAAAACGAAAGCTATGCTTTGTCGACCTGTTCCATGCGCTGGAGGCGGCAAAGAAGGCGAATCCCAGAATCGAGTTGACCACTAACGGTATCCTGCTCACGAAGGCAGGCTACATTGTTGCCGCAAAGGCCATTGAGGAGCAACTCGGCTTCACGCCCTACCGCTGGAACGTGATCGTGGAAGGGACCAGCGAAGGCACAAAGATCGGGACACTCACGACCAAGCGACGGGCCGTTCGATTTGAAGCCACAGATACGATGCTACCGGTCGCCGGCGATGACTGCCGGCTCACGATCACGGACCTGCCGGACGGAAACTACACGCTCAAGATCGATGGCGACACGATTCTGACGGCGACATCGTCCGCCTGGGGCAAGGGGGTCAACCTGGAGGCATTCGCCGGTAGTGAGAAACTGCGCGCGGAGATTGTGCAGCGCAATCAGCTCTTTTACCGTCGCTGGCGGCCTTACAACGATCACTCCCGCCACTGGGGCTTCATCGGCGGCGATTTCAAACTATATGATCAGGACATCGCTGCGCAAGAGAAGCGAATCGCCGCGGCGCGCACGCCTCAGCCACGAACTTTCGAAATCGCTCCCAAGGCCCCGTAGATTTGTCGACCAGCGCCCGCCTCATAATGCATGTCCGTGCGAGGGAACTCATGAAGGCCTCCCGAATTCTGTGGACCGCTGTCGTCGTTTTCCTGACATGCACACGTCCACTCCCCGCGCAGAAGCTCGACGACATCAGCGACGATCCAGAGGTGGCGCGACGGCTCATGCAGTTGCCCGACGGTTTCGAGGCGCAACTTGTGGCGAGCGAGCCGACCGTGGTTAATCCGCTGCAGATCAACTTTGATGCGCGCGGCCGCCTTTACGTGCTGTGTGCGCCGCGCTATCCACAAATCTTGCCAGGACAGGCGCCGGCCGATTACGTCGTACGCCTTGACGATTTCGACAAGACCGGCAAGGCCCGCAAGTCGCAGGTTGTCGCCGATGGCCTGATCGTGCCGACCGGCATGATGCCCGGTGACGGTGGCGTCTACGTCGGACAGGCCGAAGCGCTGCTGCACTTCCGCGAACCCAAAGGGAATGCGAAGGCCCAAAAACGCCACCTCCTCACCGGCTTCGGCACCGCGGACACGCATCACACGCTCAACACCTTCCGCTGGGGCCCCGATGGCTCGCTCTACTTCAATCAGGGAGTCTACATTCACAGCAGCGTTGAGACTCCGTACGGTCTTCGCCAGTTGTCCGGCGGCTGCATCTGGCAACTGCGCACCGATCGGCTCAAACTCGAAGTGTACGACCGTTCGATCCTCCCCAACAACACCTGGGGCCATGCCTTCGACGCCTGGGGCCAATCCTTCATCGCCAGTGCCTGGCCCGGCGCGCTCAACGTCGTCCTGCCCGACTCGCCGCTGCAAAAGACCACGATCCAGGACCTCGTGCCGCCGTTGAAGATGACGCAGATCGGCGGCGAGCGCCATTGCGGGCTCGAGATCGTCAGCGGCAGACATTTCCCTGACGATTGGCAAGGGAATCTCCTCACGGGGGACTTCCTGTCGCATCGGGTGTATCGGTATGGGCTGAACGATGACGGGCAGGGCTACCTTGCGAAGCCGTTGCCGCCGCTGGTGGCTTCGAAGCATCGCAAGTTTCGGCCGATCGACATCAAGATGGGGCCGGACGGCGCGGTGTATATCGCCGATTTGTATCAGCAGATCATCCAGCACAACCAGGTTGATTTCCGTGATCCGCGCCGCGATCACAGCCGGGGCCGCATCTGGCGCATCCTGCGCAAGGATCGCCCGCTGCTGCCGACGCCGACTTTCGCCGACGGTCCGATCGAACAGGTGCTCGATCAGCTCAAGGCCCCCGAGCAGTGGACGCGTTTGTACGCCAAGCGCACGCTGGCGGAGCGCGGTGCCAAGGCCGTGGCGCCGGCGCTGGCGAAGTGGGTACGCGCGCTGAATGCAAAGGATGCCGACCTTCAACGCCATCTGCTCGAAGCGCTTTGGAGTTACCAGGCGATCGATCAAATCGATGAGCCGTTGCTGACGCGCTTGCTCCGCTCGGACGACGCGCGCGTGCGCTCGGCGGCGACACGCGTGCTCGGGGCCTGGAGCGACCGATTGCCCGAGGCGCCGCGCTGGCTGGAAGTGCAGGTCGCCGACGCGAGTCCGCGTGTTCGCCTGGAGGCGGTCCAGGCGCTCTGTCGCATTCCGTCTGCCGAGGCCGTTCCGATCGGTATGCGGGCGCTCGATCAGGGTGTCGACCCGATGCTGGCGTTCGCCCTCACCAAGCTGGCGGTCTTGCACAAGGCGCGCTGGCAACCGGAATTCCAGGCCGGGCGTCTCACCTTTGACGGCAACGCCCGCCGCACAGCGTTTGCCCTGAAAGCGATTCGCGCCGATGCGGTCCCGACGCTCGTCGCGCTGGTCGCCAAGAACAAGGTGCCGCAGGAGAATCTCGCCGAGGTGCTGGCACTGATCGCCTCGCTGGGCAATGCGGATCAGCAAAACCTTGCGCTGGACCAGGTTCTCGATCCTACCCGCTTGTCCGCAACGGACCGCATCCGAGTTCTGGATGCGCTAGCTCAGGCAGCCCGTGAACGCAAGGTTTGGCCGGGCACTCAGGCGAATCGAATCGTGTCGCTCTTCACCCACGAGAACGCGCGGCTGGCCAGCGCCGGGCTGCGCCTGGCCGGAGCGTGGAAGCTGGAGGATCAGCGCGAACGATTGTACGAGATCGCCCGCAGTCCCAAGTCGGATACGCTACGTCGAGGCGAGGCCATTGGCGCTCTGGTCGATCTGGGAGGAAATCGCAGCGCATCGCAGCTTGAGGTGTTGTGTGCGGACGATCAACCCTATGACATTCGTCAGCAAGCGATCGGCGGTCTCGCGGAACTGGACCAGGCAAAGGCGGCGCACCACGCTTCGATTTTGCTGAGCAAAGCGCCGCCGGCTGGGAAGGATCCGAGCGCTCTATTTGCTGCTTTTCTCTCGCGCAAACTCGGTGCTCAGACTTTGGCAAGGCGCCTGCAAGAGCGTGCGCCCGCGGCCGACGCCGCCAAGATTGGCCTGCGCGTCCTCGTTGAGCGCGGTATTCCGACAGGTGATCTTCATTCGGCCTTGCAGAAGGCGCTCGGCGCCACTGCTGCCAAACGCAAGCTTGACAGCGCCGAGATGAAACGCTGGATCGCCCGCGTGAACACTCAAGGAGATCCGGCCCGTGGCGAGGCGGTCTTTCGCCGCGCCAATCTTGGCTGCGCTCAGTGTCACGCCCTCGGCGGCGCCGGCGGACGCGTCGGACCGGACCTGTCCGGTATCGGCACCAGCGCTCAGCTCGATTATATCATCGAGTCTGTCATTCTCCCCAGCAAGGTGGTGCGCGAAGGCTACACGACCGCTCATGTCGCTACCAAGGATGGCCGATCCTTCAGCGGCGTGCTGACCCGGGAGACGGCGAAGGAACTCGTTCTCAAGGATCCCATTCGCGACGAGATTGTCATCGCCGTTGCCGATATCGATGAAAAGCGAGTGGGCGGGTCGCTCATGCCGGACGGCCTGGATCAGTCGCTCACCGACGCCGAACTGGCAGACCTGTTCCGCTTTCTATCGGAATTGGGTAAGCCCGGGCCGTTCGCCGTCACGCACCGTTCCTTGGCAAGACGCTGGGAAATGCTCGCTCCCGTACCGCTAGGCCTGCTGGCTCTGGACGCGACCTCGCTCGGCAAGGTGCTGCACGAAGATGGAGCGCTGGCCTGGACGCCGAAATATGCGAAGGTTGCCGGCGATGTGCCGTTGGACCAGGCCGACGCGGCCGTCATCCGCTGTAAGGTGGACGTGGTCACGGCCGGCAGTTTCACGTTCCTGTTGAATGACACTCAAGGCGTCACGCTCTGGATCGACGGCAAGACCACGCCGGCGCACACCAAGATAACGTCAGATCTGACACGCGGTCAACACTCGTTTGTTTTCCGCATCGGCCTTGGCAAAAGCAAGGACCGGCAACTGCGCTTCGAACTGGCGGAAACATCCAACTCCAAAGGCCAGGCGCGATTCGTTGATGGAAGGTAGAGAGGCAAGCCTCGTCACGGCGACATGTTCCCATCAGCCTTCGCGCTAATCTTTTCTGGCCTTCATGGCGCGAAACGTTTGCTGGCATTCGAGCGGAAAGTCGGTCAACAGAGCGTCGACGCCCGCTTCAGCCGCGCGACGCCAGACCGGCGGTTCGTTTCCTGCGACAAGCTTGCCCGACAAGAAGACTCGCTTGCCGGCGGCGTGGATCTGCTTCACCTCCTCAACGCTCGGAATGTGGCGCACATATACCCAGTCGGCGTTTTTCTCGGCAAGCGCCTTTGCCAACCCCTCCGGTTGAGGCGCGAGCACCGCGACCGGCGTCTTGGCATCGGCGGACCGCAACTTCGCGCGTACCTGCGGCCCTTCGATCGCCAGGCCAATGCACACGACCTTATCCAGCACCCCATGCTTCTTCGCCAGCGCGACGATTTCTCCCGTCATTGTCTCGTCTTCTTCCTTGATATCGAGGCACACGAGCGTGCCGGCATGGCCACGTTCCTTCAGCAGCTTGAACACCTCGTCCAGGGTCGGCACACGTTCCCCGGTGAACGCCGGATCGAACCACCTCCCCGCATCCAATCTGCGCAGCTCCGCGAACGTGAAATCGCTGACCTTCCCCTTGGCGCCGGTCGTGCGCTTAACATCGGCGTCATGCATGACGACCAGCACGCCGTCCTTTGCCCGACGAATGTCGAGCTCGAATCCGAGCCGCAGATTCATGCACGCTCCGAAGCCAGAGAGCGTATTCTCCGGCGCATGCCGCAATAGCCCGCGATGGCCGACGATTCGCGGGACGCCGTCGGCGCGCGCCACCGCGCCCAGAAGAACCGCCACGAACAACGCCAGGCAGCGAATTCGAATTTGCATACGTAGTCCTCATGGTCTCCGCAAAAGCATCCGAGCCGCGATTTTTTCCGGCACGTTTTTGAAGCCTACGTTTGTTCATCTTATTGGGCGGCACATCTTCAAAAGGTGGAGATGGGGAGGCGCGCAAAAAAACATCCAGGAGCGTGCAAGTCCCAGGGGGGCTAGGAACCTCCCCACGAAATCCTGGAAAAACACCATTTCCCCAGCAGGGCGGCGCAGAATCCGGCGCACCCGCGTCGAAACCTCAGGTCGACCCGGATGTGCAACGCATCGTCGATGCTTGGCCAGGGCTTCCTCTTGCGCTCAAAGCGGGAATCCTTGCCATGATAGCGTCGGCCCAGAGCTGATAGACATCGATCAGCAAGTATCGTTCAGGGGGCTCTTGTCCTGCACACGTTCGCATGGCTACGCAATTGATCCGAAGCGCGAGGAGCAGGAAGTGCGAAAGAAGCGAATTAAGCGAAAGAAGTCCATCGATATCCGGCCGCTCGCCGACGAGGGCGGGCAGACGCGAAATAAGTAAGCTTTTCATGCACGCGGGCCATTCGTTGCCACAGACCTCGCAGGAGGCGTTCGGCGCAGCTTTAGAGGGGTGAGGCAGCTGGATCAAGCCCGTTTGGCTGCAGCCGCGTTCTGGCTCGCGTGGAATGAAATCTTGCTTGCAAATGGGTGATGACACATGAGGAAGTGACTATCTGCATTCCGACCGAGCCACAATTGAAACGGAGAGAACCATGATTCGCGCCTTGTCCCGATGCCCTTACTGCACCACGAAAGTTGCCTTCGACTGGCATTCGAAGGCCATCGTGTTTAATCCCGATACGGGATTGACGGTGTGCCATCACGTCGTCTGGGTCGCTGGAACGCTGAGATCGTGGTCTGGAAGCGCACCAGGGTACGTGACGCACTTCCGCTTGAGAACGGATGACAACCTGGAGGAGCTCTTTTTCGACATCGAGATGAACGACCTGATCGAGGTCGATACGGTGTGGGAAAAATCGTTACCCACCGTCGAAACGGAAGCAGGCCAGCTCGATGGCTTCGTGATCTATGCGTTGCATCCTGAGGCGTTTCGTGCGTGCTGCGAGGCAAAAAGCGAGCAATATGGGCGACTGGATTCGTAGAGGATAATTCACGATTCCTCCATGATTGATGGCGATTGCTGAGTTTTGAGAACGGATGCTTACCGTTGGTGGGCGCAGTGCGCTTGGACGAACAGGTATTTATCCGCCGAGACGTCCAGTGCCGTTTGGAGGTTCTTGGGGAACTTGCCCCAATCAATGCCATCTAGCCCGACTTCTTTGCCGATGCCGGCCATTAACCCAAGTCCGCCTCCAAAATGCTGATCGCCAGAG
>DASRSQ010000524.1:0-4357 GCA_035656475.1 Gemmataceae bacterium
CCGTGAAACCGCTGAAAGTTCACGGCTCGGCAGGGGCCTCGCCCGCCTCGCCCTCCGGATGTAACGTCTGCGATTCTGAGCACATCTTTCCGCCCAGCTTTGCGGGAAGATTCAAAGCATGTCTGTTGATGAGAATGTCCATGAAACGCTTGTTGCTGGCCGGGTCAACGCTATTTCTCCTGATGGCAGGCGTCTTTGCCCAGACGCCCTATCGGGTTTACACCTCGCCGAAGTTGCCGCAGCGCGATGCGCTGGAACGCATGAACCTGGTCATGGCCTGGAATGCGCGGGTGCGGGTGGACGGAAATCGCGATGGGGTGTTCAGCGTGCAGCTCATTCCAGGGGACAAGCAGAATCAGCTTGTGGTGCAGACCAACAAGGGAGCAGTGTATCTGTACGATGCGGACAACGGCGACCTCCTCTGGAAGACGGAGGTGGGCGTGCCGTTCTGGACGCCTCAGCCCGCCGCCTTCAATTCGCAGTCGATCATCGTCACGCGCCGCAACATGCTCTATGTCCTCGATCGCAAGACCGGTGCGCAGCGTGTCTTTACGTACGAGCCGGAAATCCGCAGGGCGACGTTCGGCTACGAGCTGGCGGCGTCCCCCAATGCGTCGCTGGTCGCGGACGAGGATTTCGTTTACGTGCCCATGGGAGATCGGCTCAACGCGATCTTCATTCCCGATTTTGCGGCGATTGAGCGGACGCGCAAGTCGGTGGAGGCGGCTCAGAAGGCGGGCAAGCCGATCTTGGAAGACAAGCGGAACGCGGTAGATGAGCCGCTGGTGCCGACCGGTCCCGATTCGCCGCAGCCCGAGTTCTACTTCGGCTGGCGCTTCGCTAACGAGATCATGACGTCGCCGCCGCTGATCTATGGGGAACAGCTCAGCATGGTGACAACCGATGGTGTGCTCACCTCGATCAATCGCCATCAGCGTGGCGACCGCCATGAGTTGTTCGAGTTTGAGGCCCACGGCAAGGTGCTTGGCGGAGCCGGGCAGTATCGAAATATCGCGTATCTAGCGTCCAGTGACTTCAATCTCTACGCCATCAACATGAATGGCGGACACCTGGTCTGGCGATATGTCAGCGGCGCCCCGCTCGTGCGCAAGCCGGAGGTCAACGATCGCGACATCTTTATTTCGCCGGAAGGAAACGGGCTACGCCGCATTGATCGCGAGACTGGCAAGGAGATATGGACCAATCGCGATACGATAAGTTTCGTGGCCGCCAATCACACGAATGTCTATGCGCTTGACCGTATCGGCAAGTTTTACGTGCTCGATGCTCGCCGGGGCACAACGCTGGCGTGGTATGACCTGTCCAACTGGAAGATTGCCGTCGCCAACGAGTGGACCGACCGTATCTATCTGGCCGCTGCCGATGGTCAGGTGCTCTGCCTGCGGCATCGCGATCTCACCAAGCCGCTGGTCATGAAGACCGAAGAAGCGCCGAAGGTGATCGAGAAAAAAATCGAAAAGAAAAAAGAAGAGAAGAAGGACGATGAGAAGAAGGATGACGAAAAGAAGGACGACAAGGATAAGAAGGACGACAAGGAAAAGGACAAAGACAAGCAGGCGTTGTTCAGGCCCGCCGCGCTTCCGATATTGCCTAGGATGGCACGCATTGAAGCGCGCCGGCACGACGGGCTCGCGCTGAACGAGCATCTCGCCTGGACGAAGCGATGAGCGTTTGCCGGGTGGCCTACGCGTTTGGTCTGGTGTTATTCCTGCTCGCGCCGCTCGCGCTGCCGTTTCGCGAGGTGGTGCAGCCGGAGGCCTGGCGCTGGAGCAGCGACGATGTGGCGCGTATCACCGCGCTTGCGGCCAACACGCTCGGCCTCGCCGCTGGCACCGTGGCGTGCGCGACGCCGCTTGGCCTGGGACTCGCAGTCCTATTGTTTCGCACCGCATTTCTCGGACGGCGTTTTCTGCTGTTTCTGCTGGCGTTGATGCTATTCGTCCCCTTGCCAGTGCTCGTGTCGAGCTGGCAGGGCTTCTTCGGCCCGGATGGTTTTTTGCCTTCCGCTTTCTGGCATAACGCGGCTGGCCGGCCGTGGGTCTCGGGCCTCGGGGCGGCAATCTGGATTCACACCATGTGGGCGGTCCCATGGATCGCCTTCATCGTCGGCGTCGGCCTGACCTGGGTAGAGCCGGAGTTGGAGGAGGAAGCCGCCCAGAGCATCGGGCCATGGCGCGTGCTCCTCGGGGTGACGTTGCCACGGGTGCGGGCAAGCATCGTGGCGGCGGCGGTGTTCGTTGCCTTGCAGACGGCTGGCGAAGTCAGCGTCACGGAGATGATGCAGGTCGGCACGCTGGCGGAGGAGACGCGGGCCCAGTTCGAGCGTGCCGATCGGAGCGGCCTGGCGCGAACGCTGCTCCTCGCGCTGCCCGCGCTGCTCGTGGTATGGACGACGCTGGGGCTGCTGGCGATGCGTCTGGAGCGAACGTTGCCCCCGCTGGTACCGTCTGCGCGCGAGCTTCGTCCGCTGATACTGGGCCCCGCCTGGCTGCGTTTCGCCATCGGTGTGATGGTGATATTCGCGCTGGCGGCGCCGCTGGCAAGCCTGGCCTGGAAGCTCGGCCTCGATTCCGTCCCGCCGCGCTGGGACGCGGAAACCGCGCGGCACTTTCTCCACTCCGAAGCGATCGTCAACGGCCTGACGATGCTGCAATCGGTCGGCACCGCCCTGGTCACGGGGTTGTTGATTGCCGTCCTGGCACTGATTGGCTGCTGGCTGGCGCGCGATGCCCGCTGGCTGCGCGGCTTCCTGTTCGCCATTGCGGTCTGGGCCTGGGTGATGCCCGCGTCGGTTGTGGGTATCGGCTTGAAGGAGCTGATTCAGCTATTGGTCGAGGCCTGGCCGACCGGCCCGCTGACGGACGCGCTTTACTTCGCGCCGTCGCCATTGCCGGTGATGTGGGCCCAGGTGCTGCGGATGCTGCCGATCGCGATTGTCTTCCTCTGGCCGGTCACGCGTCTGATGCCGAGCGAATTGTTCGAAGAAGCTCGGCTCACCGGCGCGAGCGTCTGGACCGAGTTCCTGCTCGTCGTTTGGCCGATGACGCGCCGCGCAATGGCAGTCACCGCCCTGGCGGCCTCAGCGCTGTGCGTCGGCGAAATTGCCGTCAGCGGCCGCGTCGAAACCGCCGGCTGGCGCATGTTCATGGGCGTGCTCTTCAACCGCATGCACACCGGCGCCGACAATACGGTCGCCGCGCTGAGCTTGTTGCTGCTGGCGACCGTTGCTGTGCTCGGGCTGTTGCTGACTGCGCTCGTCGGCACGGCAAACCTTTTACGACGAACTTGAAGCGCGAATTGACATCATTCCGAGCTCTTCTCATTGACCGTGCTACATACGGCGAGCGGCATCTGTTCGACGGCGGTATCGCCTTTGTTGGCGACTGCCGTGTCGCGCAGCCCCGAATCCACCTCGAGCAACACCTGCAGCACCAGCGGGCCAAGCTGCAGCGTGTCGCCATGGTGCAGCGCCTGCTCGCGCAACACCAGCTTGCCATTGACGAGCGTCCCGTTGCGACTGCCGAGATCGCGAATCAGCACCGACGCATCCTGCACGTGCACCATGCAATGCTGCCGGCTGACGAGATCGCTCTCCGGACGCACATCGCATTCGGGGCCGCGCCCGAACATGAATTCGCCCTTGGCAAAATCGAGACAATGGCCCTGCGGCTTACCCTGAACCACTTTGAGGCGCAGATGCATGAAGGTTCCTTCCATGCGAAGAAGCGTGGGCGCCCGAATCCTTTGGGATGGACTGCCGGAAATTGTATGTCAAAAAAAGGGGCAGGCAAAGAAAAAGTAGTGCTGCGGACAATGTAGCGCAGCTCACGGAGCGACATCCAGCGCGAAATACTTCTCGGTCGTCGTCGGCTCAACCGCTTCGGGCAGGGCAAGCTTGATCTTCTGAAACTCGTCCTTGACCTTGTCAAACTCGTCCCGATCCAGAATTTTGCGACGCTTCGTGAAGCCAAGCCCGTCGAGCACACGCCGCCCGTAAAAGGTGCGCGACAGCTCATCGACATCGAAGCCCGCCCCGCCCGCGGAGCGGCCCTTTTTTACGATGCGAACGCGCGTCAATTCCTTGACGCGGGCCAGCGTCAGCAGCTGCTGGAGCAACTTGATGTCAGCGGTCTCCTTGAAGCGCTGATTCTGCTCCGGGTTCGCATCGAGCCGTTCCTTGACCAGCGTGAAGAGCGCCTTCTGAATCCGCGCGTCGAGCACCGCATCAGTGTCCTCCTCCGGCTCGACGAGCGGATCGAGCTCGGCCACGGTGAGAAACTGACCGCGCTCGACATTGTTGTTCAGCTCCTTGATCCAGTGCTTGATGCGATCCGCG
>DASRSQ010000525.1:0-8356 GCA_035656475.1 Gemmataceae bacterium
ACGGCAAGCGCTTGCCGTGATTCACCCCGCTTACTAACGTGCGCGGCTCGGAACAGGTCGCGTCTCTGCAATTGGTTGACGGGCTCGCGAGACCTTTCTCTCGTGAAAACGAGGCCACTGCTAGTGCGAACTCCGCACCGGCGGCTCGCCTGCCTTGATCCCGTACGCTGTCTCATCGACCGGCGCCGCATCGCGCGCAGCGTACTCCTGCGTTGCCGACGCCCTCGGAGGATGGAAGAAGAACAGAAGCATCACGGCTGCGCCCAGCGCGATGCCCGCGGGAATCATGAACAGCGTGCGATAGTCGACGACTTTGACGCCATCGACATCCGACGTGAATACGCCTTGCAGATAGGGCCACAAGAAATTGCCCAGCAGCGGGCCGACGCCGATGATAAGGAAATTGAACAGGCCCTGGGCGCTGGCGCGCACGTCCTTCGGGAAGAACTCGTCGACGAAGATGTACACCGTCGCGAAGAAGAACGCGTAGCAGATGCCGTGCAAGACATTGACCAGGATCGGCGCGATTTGCGGCGACGGGAAGAACGCGAAGACAGCGAAGCGTGCCGTGTGACCAAGGATGCCGATGATCATCGTCGTGCGCCAGCCGAGACGCTTCAGGACGAAGCCGAGGATCGCCATGGTGCCGATCTCGGCGAACTGTCCGATCGTCATTACCGGCATGATCCACTGAGCCGGGATATTGACGGCGTTCTTCAGATAGGTGAACGTCATTACGAAATATCCCTGATGCACCCCCGCGTCGATGAATGTGGCGACGAAGAGGACGAGCATGAAGGGATGCTTCAGCACGCGCATCGCCTCCAGCCAGGCAAACCCGCTCTCGTCCGCCCTGGCCGGCTTCGGCGGAGTGTGCGGCAACGTCAGACTGAAACCCGCAAGCACCAGCGACGCAATGCCTGCGGTCACGTAGGTCATGCTGATCGCGTTCATGTAGGCGTCGCCCGTCTTGGCGTTTTCCGAGCTGAGCACCGCGGATAGCCAATCGACTGCCGAGGACGCCTGGGTCAGCGACGGCTTCGACCAGTCTACCAGGAAGAAGATCTGCGGCACTGCGGCGGCGATCCAGCCGATCGTGCCCCACAAACGCACGCGCGGAAAGTCATCCGCAGCATTCGGCAGGTTCGAGAACGCGATCGAGTTCGTGATCGAAATCGTCGGCACGTAAAACAGAGAATGGACCAGCAATAGCGTGCAGAACACGGGAAACGTCGTCGCCCAGCCCACGCCCAGAATCGCCGCGCCCCCCACCAGATGGCTGAACGCAAGGAACTTCTCGGCGGCGAAATTACGATCGGCGAATTGCGTGCTGAAGAACATGCCCGTCAACGACGCGACCGCGAATGCATTCAGGACCAGGGCCTGTTCCCAGAAACCGAAGTGCAGCACGTTGAGATATTCGAAGATCGGCGGCAACCACGCGCCCCAGATGAAGAATTCCAGGAACATCATGATCGAAAACTTCGCGCGCGGAGACATACGGTTCCCTTCGCTCTCGTACAATGAAACAAGTTGCCATGTTAGGGGCAGCGATTCCGCAGTTCAAGGATTTTCGCTCGATGCAAATCGAATTCTACAACTTCCGCTTCGAGGCCGGCCGCGTCACCTGCCACCTGTGGTCTCCCTGGCGTGCCACCGCTCTCGAGCATCGGCTTTTCAACGAGGTCAAGCAGCTTCCGGGCATCCAGCTCGAGGCGTTGCCCGACGAGCAACGCGTGCAGATCGCGGACGCGCGCCAATTCAAACAGGCCATGCACGCCATGTCGCGGCTGCTCAAGGGATGGCAGGAAGAAGTCGCTGGCGGCGGCAAGGAGCGACGCATCTATCGCTGGCTGATCGAAGGCGATACCGACGAGCACGGCTACGATCACGCCAACGAGGTTGCGTCGATCTGGATCTATCTGCGTGTCGGCCTTGATCGAGGCGATCTCGATGAAGCGGAGCCGAGCGAGTGGATCGATCTGAGCGGTTTCGGCTTCCGCCTCTGGCCGGCGGGAGTGAAATGAGCGCGACCACCACGACCGAGCCAACCGTCTGGCGTGCCTGGTGCGCACTCGTCTGGCTCAGCTTTCAGCGCCAGGCGCGGGCGCACATGATGGTGTGGATCGCGCTCGGCCTGCTCGGGTTGACCCTCCTCGTCATCAGCATCAATACGCAGGCGGGACGCTGGACGATGGCAGGCTGGACCTATCCACGCGGCAAGGGGCCGCCGATCGCCACGTATATGGACAACGTCCGCAATGTCGGCGCGTTGCCGTGGTCGCCGCCGGAATCGGCGCTGATCGCGATGGCCGACGGCGCCTATCGAACTGCAATCGAGCAGAGCAGCGGCTTTTTTATCTTTTCGGGCTCGGTCATTTTTGCCCTGTATACGACATTTCTCTTGCCCCTGTGGACCATCAGCTTCGCGACCGAGGGCCTGGGGCGCGAGCGCGAGGCACAGAACTTGCTCTGGGTTTTGACGCGTCCAATCCCACGGCCGGCAATTTTCCTCGCCAAATACGTTGCGCTTTTGCCATGGTGTCTCGGCCTGAACATGGGTGGCTTCGCGCTCATCTGCCTGGCGGGAGGCACGCCCGGCCGACTGGCGCTGTCGCTGTACTGGCCTGCCGTGTTGTTCGCGACGCTCGCATTCTCGGCCCTGTTCCATATGATCGCCGCCTGGATTCGCCGGGCCGCGATCGTTGCGTTGCTCTACGCGTTCTTTATCGAGACGATCATGGGCAACATGCCGGGGCAGTTCAAGCGCCTCTCGATCAGCTTCTACACGCGTTGCCTGATGTTCGAGCGCGCCCACGAAGTCGGCATCTATCCCGAAAATCCGACCTGGTATAATCCCGTCAGCGGCACCACCGCCTGGCTCTTGCTGGCGACGATCACGATCGGATGCCTGATCGTTGGCGCCGTCGTGTTCACGCGGAACGAGTATCTCGATGTGAGTTGATCGCGTGTCGCCATTGAATGCGTCCGCGTAGTCCGCTCGGCGGTTTAGCGCACCGGGCCGCCGCAATCGCGATCTGTCACCGCAAATTACCGCGACGTGCGCTAAACCGCCAAGCGGACTACGCGGACGCATCCAATGGCGACATGTACAATGACCACATGTCCCTTCTTCGCATCACGAATGGCCGCCTCATCGATCCCGCGAACAACCTGGATCGGATCAGCGATCTCTGGATCCAGGACACGAAGATTCTGCGCGTCGGCCCGCGTCCCGATTTGCACGCGGATCGCACCATCGACGCAGCCAACATGATCGTTTGCCCCGGCCTGATCGACATGAACGTGCATCTGCGCGAGCCGGGACGCGAGGAAGACGAGACGATTGCGACCGGCTCGGCAGCGGCGCTGCGCGGCGGCATCACGTCGGTCGCCTGCATGCCGAATACCGAGCCGCCGCTCGATCACCAGGCCGCGGCGGAATTCGTTCATCTGCAAGCGCAGCGCGCGGGCAACGCCAATGTCTTTCCCGTGGGCTGCGTGACCAAGGCACGCAAGGGGGCCGAACTTGCGGAGATCGGCGGTCTCGTCAACGGCGGCGCGGTCGCGTTCAGCGACGACGACGCCCCGATTGTCAGTGCCGAGATCATGCGGCGAGCGCTCGAATATTGCCGAATGTTCGACAAGCCCGTGCTGAGCCATGCGGAGGATCCCGAGCTGACGCGCGGCGGCATCATGCACGAAGGCATCGAAAGCATGCGGCTCGGCCTGCGCGGCATGCCCGCCGCCGCCGAAGAGGTTATGGTCCATCGCGACATCGAGCTGGCTCGTCTCACCGGCGGCAGCGTGCACTTCCAGCACATTTCCACCGCCGGCAGCGTCGAACTCATCCGCCGGGCCAAGGATCGCCACGTCCGCGTCACGGCCGAGACTTGCCCGCAATATTGCTTGTTGACCGACGCGAGCCTGCGGTCTTTCGACAGCAACTTCAAGCTCAACCCGCCGCTGCGCACGCTCGCCGATGTCCAGGCGATCATCGCGGGGCTCAAGGATGGCACAATCGACGCGTTGACCAGCGATCATTCGCCGCAGGCGCCCGAGAAGAAGGTGCGCGAACTCGATCAGGCCCCGTTCGGCATCGTCGGTCTGGAGACGCTGCTGTCCCTCTGCGTCACGGCGCTGGTCGAGGCGAAACACCTGACCTGGCCGCAACTGATCGAGAAACTCACGCTGCGCCCTGCGCGCATTCTCGGCATCCCGCGAGGCACACTGACGCTCGAGGCGATCGCCGACGTGACGATCATCGACCCGCACGCCGAATGGACGGTCGCCCCGGCCAAATTCGTCTGCAAAAGCCGCAACTCACCGTTTGGCGGCATGAAATTGCGCGGCCGGGCACATACAGTGATCGTGGCGGGCAATATCAAGGTTTAGCGCAAGCCCCAGGATGAGCGCAACGATTCTATGCTCCAACACGGTTTCATTCGCGTGGCCGCAGCCGTTCCTCGCTTGCGAGTCGCCGACTGCGCCTTCAACGCTGCACAGCTCACGCCGATACTCGACCAGGCGGAAGAGCAACTCGTGCACATCCTCGCCTTCCCAGAACTCGCGCTCACCGGCTACACCTGCGGCGATCTCTTCCATCAGCCAAGCTTGCAAACCGCCGCGCTCGATGCGCTCGCGGACCTGCTGGCGGAAAGTGAAATGCGCTACGCCGGCCTCTTCGTGGTCGGCTTGCCCTGGCTGGTCGGCGATCAGCTTTACAATGTCGCGGCCGTCTGTCAAAAGGGACGCTTGCTCGGCGTCGTGCCGAAGTCTTATTTGCCGAACTACAAGGAGTTCTACGAGGGACGCTGGTTCACGCCGGGCACCCGAAAACACGAGGACCATCTCCCTTTCCAGGGCAGTCCGTACATTCCCTTCGGCACCGATCTGTTATTTGTCGACGAATCCAATCCGCGCGTCGTCGTCGGCGTCGAGATCTGCGAGGATCTGTGGACGCCGATTCCGCCGAGCTGCTATCAGGCCCTCGCCGGCGCCCGGATTCTCGTGAATCTCTCCGCGAGCAACGAGGTCATCGGCAAAGCCGTGTATCGCCGGCAACTCGTCGCCAGCCAGTCGGGCCGCTGCATCGCGGGCTACGTCTATGCTTGCAGCGGCGTCAGCGAATCGACCACCGACCTCGTCTTCGGCGGCCACGCGATCATCGCCGAGAACGGCAACGTCCTGGCCGAGGCGACGCGCTTCGAACGCAACAGCACCCTCATCGTCACCGACATCGATCTGCAGCGCCTTGGCAACGATCGCCAGCGCATGAACAGCTTCAACGATTCGCTGGCCCACATGCGCGACCATGGCTTTCTGCGCATTCCCTTCCACCTGGAGAAAACGCCGACCCGTCTCATTCGCGCTATTGACGCACATCCGTTCGTGCCCACCACATCGGAGCAACTCGCGGAACGCTGCAGCGAAATCTTTCACGCCCAGGTCGCCGGGCTTGCCAAGCGCCTGGAGCACCTCAATCAGCCAGCAGTCGCAATCGGCGTCTCCGGCGGCCTCGATTCGACGCTCGCCTTGCTCGTCGCGTGCAAGACCTTCGACACGCTAAAGACACAGCGCACCAAGATCCAGGCTCTGACCATGCCCGGCTTCGGCACCACGGCGCGGACGCGTGGCAATGCGTGTGCCCTCATGCAACACCTCGGCGTATCAGCGCGCGAAGTCGATATCCGGGGCCTGTGCCTTGAGGAAATGCGAGCCCTTGGCCATCGCCCCTTCGGCATTGCGCTCGACGGGCTCGATGTCGATGCGTTCGTGGCCAAGCTGCACGATGTTCCCGCGGATGCCCGCAACGACCTCGTCTTCGAGAATGTGCAGGCACGCATGCGCACGTCGCTGTTGATGAACACCGCCTTCGTCGTCGGCACTGGCGACCTGTCCGAATACGCGCTCGGCTGGTGCACCTACAACGGCGACCACATCAGCATGTACGCGCCGAACGTCAGCATCCCGAAGACGCTGGTGAAGTTCCTCGTCCGCTGGGCCGCGGAAAACGAATTCGAGGGATCGGCTCGCTCGACACTGCTCGACATCGTCGCGACCGAGATATCGCCGGAACTGTTGCCGACGGCACGGGACGGGCAGGTGACGCAATCGACGGAGAGCGTGATCGGACCGTACGAGTTGGTCGATTTTTTCCTGTTCCACTTCCTGCGTTACGGAGCGCCGCCCGAGAAGATCTTGTTTCTTGCGGAGCACGCGAAGTTCGATCAGTCGTATTCGAGCGATGAATTGCGGCGCTGGCTGAAGGTGTTCATCCAGCGATTCTTCGCGAATCAATTCAAGCGGTCGTGCTTGCCGGACGGCCCGAAGGTAGGCACGATCAGCCTGTCGCCGCGCGGCGACTGGCGGATGCCGAGCGACGCGGAAGCGTCAGCGTGGTTGGCATTTTTGTCCCCGAGCACCAGCGACACTAGATGACCATCAGCCATGATCACCTCGATTGCCTGAAAACCCTGGCAAAACCGTGGTTTGCGATCTAGATGCTCACGAACGCGAGGGCGGGGGCTTGACTTTCGGATCGTAGCTCTTGGTATTGCGATGAAACGCGGTTTCTGTCGGGTTACTGAGCCCGACATGTGCCCGGAGAGGGGAAGTGTGGCCGAAGGCAATTCGTCCACTGGTTGTGGGTCGCGCTGGCTGGGCTCCGCGTTACGCTTGCACTCAACCTCACGAATCGGCCCGCCTCTTGTGGGATTCGTTGCGCGGCTTGGCCGTATCTCACGCAGAGATAACGCGGAGCACGGGCAGCGCGCCCCACAGCCGGTGGACGAAATTGCCTTCGGCCGCCCTTCCCCTCTCCGGGCACATGTCAGAATCAACAAAGCAACGGGCGACGTGTCGAGTAGCTGCACTCATTCATCCCGATGCACGGTCTCCGGCGAGAACGCGGGCAAGCATACCGCGATGTATTCGGCCCCCTCCTCGCCCGGCGTGCTGTACTGCACCCATTCGCCGTAGTGCGCGATGACGGCCTGGCCGGCGTGCACGTCGATGTGGCCGCCGTGATAGGCGACTCGCAACATCCCCTTCAGCACAATCGTGTACTCCTCGAACTGCGGCGTCTGGCCGGGCTCGGTCCAGCCGGCGGGGCTGCGCATGTGCGCGATGCTCACCATCTCCGTGCGCGAGTTGACGCGTCCGACATATTCGTCAATGAGCTTGGGCTTGTTCCCCGCCGCCTCGATGCGCGTTGGCGTTCCGATAAGAGTAGGCATCCCACTTCCTCCGCCGCTTGCGGCTTGGCGTTTACGTGGCGCCATGCGAACGCCAAGCCGCAAGCGGTTATTTCCGAACCTTCTCATCCTTCAATCGTTCGCCGAGCCATTTACGGTTCTCGTCACTGAGGCGCGTGGCGGGATCGCGCGAATAATCGATGTTCTTGGCGAAATCCCCCTGATCGAACGCCCGCGATACCGCTGACTGCAAATCGAGCACCGTGTCCCGATCGTCCGACGCCAACGGGACACGAAACCGCGGCAGACGCTTCGGCAACGTCGCCGAATAGATCTCGTAGCGGTCCGGATGCGTCCAGCGCGTCACGACCACCGCGTAGTCCCACGTCGGCGCCGCGTCCTTGGCGTAATCGATCAGCGATTGCCCTTGCAGCACCAGATCAACCTCGACGACGTTCGCGTTCATCTTCTTGACTTCGTCACGCCGATCGAGGTAGGACTTGCGGCCTTCCGCGGTGATCTTGTTGGCCGGGCTGACGACTTCGAGCAGCGTAATGAGCCGGCCGTCGGAGCGCTGGCGGACCTCGATGAACGCTTCCTTGTGTTCTTCGCGAATGATCGACGTGAACAGGGCCTGTTCGCTGCAATAGGTCCGCTCGCCGACGCGGGCCCGATAACGATCCATCAACCCCGGCAGCAGCATCTGATACAGCGCATGCACCAGCACCGGCTGAAACGCCGGCCAGCGTTTCTCCTCTTCGAGATACGGATCCATTCCCGGAAATGGGCTTCCCATCACTCTCTCCCTCTCTGGTCCTATCGCACCACGCCTGTCCCATGCGTCTGATTTTTCAGAATTGTTTGTCCCCGCATCGGATGCCATCCTCTTTCGTCATACCAATTTTCCAGTCGCTCCCATATGGTTTGGCGACTGAAGGTCTTCTCTCGCACCCGCCCGTCTTGATAGTCCACGGTGATCCAATTGCTTCCGTCTTGCCAAAATTTGATGCAATTGGCGTCATTAGAGCAGTTAACGTTTTGGTGTGCGGGTTATTTTAGGTAATATTACCGCCTGCAATATGGAGGTTGTTCGCAGGAGGTGACGCATGGAGGCGCTCCCGATTCGTTTTCGTTCGCGCGTGGTCCAAGCGTATGACAAG
>DASRSQ010000526.1:0-10085 GCA_035656475.1 Gemmataceae bacterium
AGAACCAACCAAAATCCCGCTTTGGCAGCCCCACACTGGAGGCATTCTCACGATGCTTGCTCGCAAATCCCTGATTCGCGGCGTTCTCACCCTGGGCACGTTGTTGCTGGCCGTCGGCGCCGGACGCGCCGATGTCCCGACCGATCCAGCTGCTCGCGCCAAGATCATCGGCACACCGAAGTCGATTGTCGTGCAGCCCGCAAGCATCACGCTGAAGGGCCCGCGCGCGACCTCGCAGCCAGTGGTCACGGGCATATACGCCGACGGCACAGTACGTGACCTGACGCAGGTCGCCGACTTCCGCCTTGACGGCGAAGTGATCTCGATCGATGGCGACCGCTTCATCACCGCGAGGAAAAATGGCAGCGCGACGCTGACCGTGACCGCCGGCGGCCAGACCGCGAAGGTCCCCGTCACGGTTGGTAGCTTCGACCAGGCCCATCCGGTCAGCTTCCGCAATGACGTGATCGCTGCCCTCAACGTCGGCGGTTGCAACTCCGGCGCCTGCCACGGCACGCCGACCGGCAAGAACGGTTTCAAGCTCAGCCTGCGTGGCTACGATCCGGACGCCGACTACGTCCAGCTGACGCGCGACCTGCTCGGCCGCCGTGTCGATCGGCAGGATCCCGATCAGAGCCTGCTGCTCCTCAAGGGGCTCGGCCGGGTGCCGCACGAAGGCGGTGCCCGCTTCCCGGCCACTAGCATTGCCGCCCAGACGTTGCACAAGTGGATGTCCGAAGGGCTGCAGAACGACGACCCGAAGCTGCCGCAAGTCAGCAAGGTCGATGTGCTGCCCGGCGCTCGCATCCTCAACGAGCCGAGCAAGTTCCAGCAGCTTTCGGTCATCGCGCACTTCACCGATGGCTCGTCGCGCGACGTGACGCGCCTGACCGTGTTCTCCTCCAGCGATCCGGCCATCGCCAATGTCAACGCGAACGGCCTGGTCGAGTTCGGTCAGTCGGGTGAAGTCGCGATCCTATGCCGATACCTCATGGAACTCGTGCCGGTCCGCCTCACGTATCTGGAGCCGAAGCTCGGCTTCAAGTGGAGCAATCCGCCGGAGAGCAACTACATCGATAAGCACACCTTCGCCAAGCTGAAGATGCTCAACATCCAGCCGTCGGAATTGTGCAGCGACCAGGAATTCATTCGCCGCGCCTATCTCGACGTCTGCGGCATTCTGCCTCGGCCCGAGGACGTCACCAAGTTCCTCGACAGCAAGGACGCCAACAAGCGCGCCAAGCTGATCGATGAGCTGCTCGAACGACCCGAATACGCCGACTTCTGGACGCTCAAGTGGTCTGACGTCTTCCGCTCCACGCGCAAGACGATCCAGGTCAAGGGGACGCATGTCTTCCAGAAATGGTTGCATAACCACATCTCGCAGAACAACGGCTTCGACCAGATCGTCTACGAGGTCATCACCTCGGGCGGCAGCACGTTCTCGAACCCGGCCGCCAATTACTATCGCGTGTCGCGCGATCCGACCACGCTTGCCGAGACGACCGCCCAGCTCTTCTTCGGCATCCGCATGCAGTGCGCCAAGTGCCATAACCATCCGTTCGAACGCTGGACGCAGGATGACTACTACAGCATGGCCGCGTTCTTCAATCGCGTGAAGACCCGCTCCGACCCGGTCGATGGCAGTGACCCGAAAAAGAAGGACGGCGCCGAATACGTCTATGTCGAACGCGCCGGCGAATTGACCCAGCCGCGCACGGGCAAGATCATGGCGCCGAAGTTCATGGGTGGCGCGGTCCCGGAGATCGCTCCTGGCCGCGATCGCCGCGAATCGCTCGGCAAATGGATGTCGTCCGGCGACAACCCGTTCGTGCCGAAGTCGGTCGTCAATCGCATCTGGTTCCACCTGATGGGCCGCGGCATCGTCGACCCGGTCGATGACTTCCGCGATTCGAACCCGTCGGCCAACGACGATCTCCTCAACGCGCTGGCGAAGGATTTCGTTGAGAAGAAGTTCGACATGAAACACCTGATCCGCACGATCATGAACTCGCGCACCTATCAGCTCAGCGCCCAGACGAACGAGTTCAACAAGGACGACAACAAGTACTTCTCGCACGCCGTCACGAAGCTGCTGACGGCCGAGCAGCTGTTCGACGCGTTGTGCCAGGTGACCGAAGTGCCGGAGAAATTCGCTGGCATGCCGATGGGGACGCGTGCGGTGCAGTTGCCGGACGGCGAGGTCAACCATCCGTTCCTGAAGACGTTTGGCCAACCGGCTCGCGAACTGGCCTGCGAATGCGAACGTGAAGGCGACTCCAACCTCGCACAAGCGTTGCAACTCATCAACGGCCCCGCGGTCAACGACCGCCTCCGCAATCCGGCCAACCACATCGGCAAGCTGCTCGCCGCCAAGAAGAGCGAGAAGGATCTGCTCAATGACCTCTTCCTGACGACGCTGTCGCGCAAGCCAAACGACACCGAGAGCAAATCGATGCTCGACCACGTCTACGGCTCGCTGCTTGGCGCCCAGGTGGCGGCCCCGAAGGGGATGGCGGTGGTCAAGGTGCTCGAGGTGACGCCCGATTCGCCCGCCGCGAAGGCCGGCATCAAGAAGGGGGACGTCATTCGTACAATCGATGGCACCGCCCTGACGGCGCCCGCGCAGTATTTCGCCGCATTGGCGACGAAGAAGGCCGGCGCGGTCGTGAGCCTGACCATCGCCCGCGGCGACCAGAATTTGAGTCTGAACGCGACGCTCGCGCCGGATTCACGCCGGGCATGGGAAGACGTGCACTGGGCGCTCATCAACTCGAAGGAGTTCCTGTTCCGCCATTGAGATCGAGCAAACGTTCGACGATAATCTTGACCAGGAGATGCATCGAATCGATGTGCTCCTGGTCTTGTTTTTGCAAAACCGGCAGGAAGAACCCACGTTAGCCACAAGGCGAGAATAACATGACGATAGTCGTAGCGGACGTCAGTTGGGGCACTCTTCGGTCCCGAGTCGGAATTTCTATGTGGTCTGAAACCAGGGAAACGCATTTTTTTTTGATCTGGTCGCTTGGACAATTGTTGTGAGGCAATCGAAGAGGGCATTGCGACTACCAAAGGTTGGCATGGGTGTCGGTAGGTTGTTCGGTTAACGGAGGCTGAAAGATCGCCAGAACAAGGAGTGGTCATTATGTCACGGCTTAGGAACTGTTTTGTGTTTGCTTTAGCTCTAACACTAATTCAGGGATCGCTTCCGCTGGTTGCCCAGGACAAAACTGACGCAACTGCCATTGTCCAGAGGGCGATCGCGGCTTTGGGCGGAGAGGATGCCATCAGAAAAACAGAGCATTCGCACATGACACTAAATGGCAAGTTGTATCTGGGAAGCGACAAGCACCGGTTATTTAGAATGGAGAGTTGGGTGGATGGTACGAGTCGCTCTCGAACCGAGATGCGAATGACTGTCGACGGAAAGGAACTCGTAGTTGTAAAGGCAGTAAGCGGGAATACTGGGTGGCTAATGGCTGGAGATGCTGTTTCGGATATTGGAGCGGACGAATTGAAAGAGGCCCAGGCATCGAATCGCGTTGCAAATGCGACGAAGCTTTATCCGCTTCTGACGGATTCCAGGTATGCGATTGAGAGGCTGGCTGACAAAATGGATGGAGGACAGGGCGTTTTTGTTCTTAAGGTATCATCAAAAGATCATCCCGACATCACGTTGTTTATTAATCAAAAAACGCTGCTGTTGGCCAGGGTCTCCTTTACGTCGACTACAGGAAAGTACAAAGGAAAACTTATTGAGGAGGTATATAGCGATTATCGAAAGAAGGCCGGCACAAAGATCGCTCATCTACGGACCATTCATCGAGACGGTGCGAAATACTTCGAAACCGAGTTGCTCTCGCTGGAGATACTCACACAGGTCGAACCGTCCCTTTTTAAAAAGCCTAACAAGGATCTTCCTTGATCTCTTATTCCCAAAGGCTTATGAATGTGATCGCGGACTTTTACGTCGATCCAGCCGCCGGGATGTGGCGCATTACGTCTCTACTTGCGGCTACTTAGCAGCCCTCGGCGATCGGGAGGCACTCTGATGCAGATCTAACTTGCTCAGCGGCCCAGGTTCGAAGGTGAGCAACTCGCAACGTAGATCACATTTCAGAAGTTTCTGAGCAGTCATGGAAGCACAGCCATGCCATTGCGCGATCATTTTCATCCGCCAACGGACAACATCGCTTCATGGGAAGGGTTGCACGGTCAATGGCCTGGGATGATCGTTTTAGCAGTAAACACGATCCTGCCGAATCGATTTTGTGCTGCTCCGTGCATTTCTACGTCGACTCGAGAAGCATTGGCGTACAACGAGTATCAGGTACGTGTTTACGATGCAGAGCGCGGCAGGAAGCTGGTGGCCACGATCGAGATCGTCAGTCCAGCGATCAAGGATCGGCCCGAACATCGGCGCGCGTTTGTCGGCAAATGTGAGGCGTTGTTGGCGAATCAGGTTTCGGTAATGATAGTCGACCTGGTCACCTCCCGCGATTTCAATCTCTTTGCGGAATTGCTCGACTTCATGGGGCAAGCAGTTCCGAACCTCGGAGCCTACCCATCGCCGATTTACGCGGTCGCATGTCGAGCAGCGAAGCCGGGAAGATCGTGGAAAGTGGCGTCGTGGCTTAAAGTGCTGAAGATCGGTGAACCCTTGCCCGAGTTGCCGCTTTGGCTGGCTGAAGATCTCTCGATACCGCTCGACCTGGAGCAATCCTACGAGGCAACTTGCGAGGTTCTGCGGATACCGTAACCAATCTCACGACGCAATCTTCCGCACCGATTCGCGGAACACGTCCAGGCACGAACGCACGTCCGGCGTCGGATTGTTCGGGTTGGCCTCGTACTCGATCGCGATGTAGCCCTGGAACTTCACCTCGCGCAACGCTCGCAGCACGCTTTGCACGTTCAGGACGCCGCGACCGAAGACGACGTCGGTCTGGCGGGCGTTGTCGTGATCTTTCAGATGCAGGCCGAAGTTGCGGTTGCCCATGGCGCGAATCTGGGCGGCGGGGTCGAGCTTTTCGTTAAATGGGTTCTGGGCACAGCGGATGAGGTGGCCGGTGTCGAGGCAGGTGCCGATCAGGCGGTGCCGATCGCGCACGGCCTTCAGAATCACCTCGGCCGAATGCCAGCGATGCAGGCGCTTGCCTTGCGGTCCGTGCGGGTGAATTGCGATGCCGATGTTGAACTCGGCGACGAGCTTGTCAAGGCTGTCGAAGCTATCGGGCGTCGGATCGGCCGTGAGATAGCGGACGCCCAAGCGTCGGCCGAACTCGAACAGGCGGCGATTGGCGTCGTGATCCTTCGTGAAGTTTTCGACGCCGAAGGCGACCGGTGTCACCTGATATTTCTCGCATAGCTTGCGGGCCGCCGCGATCTGATCCATCGTTGCGGTCGTCGGCACATGGCCGCGATACAGCTCCGCATTGCGGACGCCAAGCATCTGGACTTGGCCGAGCGCGCGTTCGAAAGTCAATTGACGATAGGTGTAAGTCTGGATGGCGACGGTGAAGCCGCCGAACGGATCGTTGGCCGGCTGTTGGCGGACCGGCCCGGCTTCGGCCAGCGCGGGCAAGGCAGCGGCCCCGACTGTGGCCGCCGCGGCGCCTTGCAGAAACTGTCGGCGTGATGGAGTCGACATGCGATTTGCTCCCGGAGAGTGTGTTGGGGACGCAATGGATTGATAACGATCTCAAACCGTTGATGCAAGTGAATTTCATCGCGAATCGGCGCGGCGTGAGTCACGCGTAAGTTGAACGCGACGAACTCACTCAGAATTGTCACTCCACCTACTTGGACAGTCGCTCTCGGATACTGATTCGGCGGCACTCGTTCATATCCTACACTTGTCCTTTCGTCCGCACCCATCGAGGTTCGTTGATGCTTCCTCATCGCTGGCAACCCCTGGGGCAACTTGTCGCCGCGCGCATGCGCGAGTTCGCGCGCGAGCCGCATGCGATCTTCTGGGTGTACGGCATGCCGCTGGTATTGGCGACCGTGCTGGGTGTCGCATTTCGCAGTGTCAAGCCGCCGCCGCCGCATGTCGATGTGCTCGCTACCAGGAATCCGGAAGTGGCGAAGCAGGTAGCCTCCACGTTGGAGAAAAATGATTTCAAAGTCGAGATACACGACCGCGAGGAATGTGAAAAACGTCTGACCCGTGGCGACTCGGTGATGTACGTCGCGATTACGGGATCAACTGAATACGAATTCGTCTATGATCCAGCCAACAAGGAAGCCACCGCAGCTCGCTACTGGACCGAATCGCTGCTATTGCACAAATACGCGAACGTGACGACAACACCTTTGGAACCCAAATCGCCAGGCGCTCGCTATGTGCAGTTTCTGCTACCCGGTCTGATCGGCACCAATATCATGGGCGGCGGCCTCTTCGGCCTCGGCTTCCTCCTCGTCGATATGCGCGTTCGCAAGCTGTTCAAACGGCTGGTGGCGACGCCAATGAGACACAGCGATTTTCTGCTGGCGATGGTCGCCTCCCGTTTGTTGCTTTTGATTCCCGAAATGACGTGTATCCTGACCATCGGCTACTTCGCGTTCGATCTGGAGATTCGCGGATCCATTCTCACGCTGGCCCTCGTGATCTTCTGCGGAGCGGCGACTTTCTCGGGCATTGGCCTGTTGATCGGTAGCCGCACGGAAAAGACGGAGACAGCGACCGGGCTTATCAACTTCACCATGGTGTTGCCGCAATGGCTGCTCTCGGGCGTGTTCTTTTCGTCGAGCAATTTTCCGGATGCCGCCCAGCCCTTCATCAATGCATTGCCGTTGACGCAACTCATCAAGGCGTTGCGCGAAGTGATCCTCGAAGGGAAAGGCCTTCTTGATGTGAGCGGGCGGCTGGCGATTCTGTTGGCGTACGCAGTGGTGGCGTACGTGCTGGCGCTGCGCTGGTTCAAGTGGCGTTGATTTGCCTCTCGCGTTTCGCGACGGCTCTGTTACATTGATACCAATCTCGGAGATCGCGTCATGCGTCGGCGAATCGTGCTGGCAATGTTTCTCGCGGCAATCACTTGCTCCGCATCGCGCGGGCAGGGCTTCGTCGAGCATTTCGAACCGCCGGTGCTGCAGCGTGGCAAGACAACGCGAGTCAGCGTGGTCGGATCGGGCCTGGGCAAGACGGTCGGTTTGTGGGCAAGCGTGCCAGGCATCAAGGCGACGCCGATCGAGACGACGCAGACCAAGGCCGTGCTCGATCTCCAAGTCGCGGCCGACGCCCCCGTCGGCATCTGCGGCGTTCGGCTCTCGACGGTGGACGGCCTGGCGAACGCATGCCTGGTGCTGGTCGATGACTTGCCCGTGCAACTGTTTGGCGCCAAGGCCGAGTTGCCGGTCGCGCTGTGGGGACGCTTCCGTGAAGCCACGGTCGATCGAGTGCAAATCGAGGTCACGGCCGGACAGCGAGTCAGCTTCGAGGCGGTCGGCAGCCGGTTGGGCAAAGACGTCGATCCGCTCGTAACGATTCGCAACACGGCGGGCAAAATTGTCGCCGAGCGCGACAATGATCCCGGTCTCTACTTCGATTGCCGTTTTGAACATGTGTTTGCTGAGAGGGGAACGTACACCGTCGAGATTCGCGATGCGCGCTATCATGGCTCCAAGCATGGGTTTTACGTTTTGCGCATGGGCAAGTTCCCGGCTGCACAGGTGGCGCTTCCCGCCGCGGTCCAGTTGGGCCAGCGCATCAAGATCATGCTTCCGTCTGCACTTCCGAACGGCGACACCACCGCGGCGCTCGAGACGCCAAAGGATCAGCTCGGCCTGTTCTTTGGTACTGTTAAGCGGCCCGGCGACGAGGGGTCGGCATGGATTCCGTTCGAGGCGAGCGATGCATATCTCACAATCCATCAGGCACCCGGCGACTCCATGGAAAGCGGCACGCCCGCCAAGGTTCCCGGCGTCTTGTGCGGCATCCTGCAAAAGCCCGGCGCGCGGCACTTCTATCGGCTCGATCTCGGCAAAGGCCAGCGGATTCAGGTGCGTGCCGAGGCGCGAGCGTTCAATTCGCCGGCCGATCTGGAGATAGCAATCACCGACGCGAAAGGCAAAGAGTTACGTCGTGCGACCGAAAATCAGCAGGAGGAGATCCTGCTCGATTTCAACGCCGGCGCTCCGGGCATCTACGGCTTGTCGGTGCGAGATCTCAATCGTGACGGCGACCCGACATTCAGCTATCGGCTCGAGGTGGCGCCGCCGCGGCCGCGCATTCAGGTCAACGCCGAGGTGGAGGGGCTGACGGTGCCGCGTGGCGACTATCAGCCGGTGCCGTTGACGGTGACGCGATCCGACTACGCTGGCAAGATCGCGCTTAAACTCGTCGGTGCCCCGGCCGGCGTGACGCTGACTCCGAGTGAGATCGATGCGGGCGTCAACGGCGTGGTGTGCAAGCTGGAAGCGTCGAGCGATGCGCCGCTTGGCCTGGCAACACTCCAGATCTTAGCCACGCCGGCCGACGCCAAGGAGCCGGTGTCGACGCTGGTGCGCACGAAACCGCTGATCGATCGGCAAATCGTGAACGTCGATTTGATCCCGCTGGCATTGCGCGAGGATCAGCGTCGTCTGCCGCCGTCGCTGGCGGACCGGTTCGCACTGCAGGTGACGCCACCGTCGTTCTTCACCTTTCGGTTGCCGGAGTCGCTGGTGACGCTGGGACGCTATCAGCATGCGGAGTATCCGATCGAGACGACGGTGCAGCCGGGCGCCGATCCGCGGATCACGTTCAGTGCGAAGGGGGGCCAGATCGCGCCGAAGGAGGAAGGGCGAACGCGCGTCTACGCCGAGTTCGCCGGCGGCAAGGGGAGCATCCATTCGAAGATTCTGACCAATCTGACCAAGCATCGCGTCGAGGTGACCGGCAGCGGCGTGCGCGACGGCCGACGCATCTCGTTGACGCGCACCTTCGATCTCGACGTCCGCGCCGCGTACGCCATCACCGCCGAGCCAACGTTGCTCAAGCTGCTGCCCGGCGAGACCGGCAAGGTGCGTTTACACGCGGACCGGCTGAAGACGTTTGATGGCGCGGTGACGCTGCAGATTTCGCCGGTGCTGGGGCTGGTGTTGCCGGAAACGGTGACGATCCCGCGCGGGCAGAGCGCGATCGACGTCACGGTCACGGTCGACGCCGCGCGTCCGGCGGGACGGCAGCAGGTTCAGTTCAATGCCACCGCTCAGGTCAACGGCTTGGAAGAAGAGCAGCGCGGCCGATTCGAGATCGACATTTTGAAGATGCCGCCAAAAAAGAAAATCAATTAGCCACAGAGGACACAGAGAACACAGAGAAAGGCGCAGGCTTGCTACGACGCTTGCCCCAATTGCTGCGGCGTCAAAGTCGTTTCCCCTCTGTGCTCTCTGTGTCCTCTGTGGCTAAGAATTGGTGAATCGTGACGCGCCTGAAGACTGCATATGTTGCCATGAGTGCTTGGACGGTGCAGGCACGCCATGGGCTGAGCGGCGACTGGCTGGGGCCGCATTTTTATTTCGATCTGATCCGTCTGGCCCGCAAGGGTTGGCCGACCCTGGCGCGCGTGATCTTCCTTGTCATTGTGCTGGTCAGCATGCTCGTGATGGATCGCACGCAGGGAGGCAGCGTCCATTTTCGGATGCCGGCCGAGTACGCCAGGCGGGCGGCCAACTTCGCGTATCTCCTCATCGTCCTCGAATATTTGCTCGTGCTCGCACTTCTGCCGGTATACGTCGCCAGTGCCATTGTCGAGGAGAAGGAGAACCAGACGCTCGAAGCGCTGACAATGACGCACCTGACCGATCGCGAACTCGTGCTGGGCAAGCTCGGCGCCCGGCTCATTCTGATCGCCGCCTTCGCGCTGGCCGTTGCGCCGCTTCTGGCCTTCATGAACCTGTGGGGCAATGTCGACGCGGTCATGATGATTTATCATCAGCTCCATCTCTTTTGTCTGCTCATCAGTGCCGGCAGTGTGTGCATCCTGATCTCGGCCAATTCCGAAAGCGTGTTCCAGGCGATCACCAGCTCGTACGGCGCCGTCGCCCTGGTGGGATTGGCTTCGATGGCATTCGCCTTCGGCTTGCCGGTAGCTTGCCTG
>DASRSQ010000527.1:0-10423 GCA_035656475.1 Gemmataceae bacterium
GACTGAATCGGCGTCTATCCGCATTGCTGTCGCCACCCCGTCCCCCGACGTGCCAGCGATACGTACCTTGCAAGAGTTGCGCGAGCAGGAACGAGCAAACATCCTGCTGGCCCTGGAATCAAGCGGATGGCGCGTCGCCGGCAAGGACGGCGCGGCGGAACGTCTGGGCATGAACGCATCGACGTTGAACTCGCGCATGCGAGCGCTGGGTATCGCGAGGCCGCGTTAGCGATTCGTGCGTTGCTCCTTACGGAATTGCCGACAGCGTGCCGACGCGGCCGGGCAGGCGGTCCGGGGCGGCGATGTCGAGGATTCCGATGCCACGCGACGAGTTGAACACGTTGTAGAAAATGTCGAAGTTGAAGAACGTCTGCGACAAATAACGCGTGAGCGCCTCGGCCGGCTTCTCCTGCAACACAAGCACATCTCCCGCGCGGATCGGAATGCGTTCCTGCTGATGTTGCATCGCACTACGCAGATCGACGGCGATCGCGATCTGGCCGCGGCCCGGCACACGCCGCAGCACGACCAGCAAGCTCGGCGACGGATTGCCCAGGCCCGGCTGGATCAACGTACCCGACAGGTTGCTGCCGCCGAAGGCGCCGTTGTAAAACGGACCGCGCACCATGCTGATCGCCTCGATCACATCGAGATCGCGATCGCGTGGCAACACGTGCCGGCCAGGAGGCAGCAGACCAGCCGTGAAGAACACCTCGTCGTTCCGCGCTTCCAGGAAGATCACGTCCCCCTTGCGCAGCACCACATCTTGCGGACCGTAAGGCAACGGCGCGTTCTGCGGTAAACGCATCGGGATGCGCGTCGTGAGGCCGACCCAGTTTTCGATGGGGGGCTTTTCGCCGACCTTTGCCTTGTCGAAGAGCTTCGGGTCTTTTCCCGCGAGGTAATCGCGGTAGATGATGATTTCGTTGTACGTGTCGAAATCGGGCAGACCGCCGGAGCGTGCGAGGGCGTGCAGCACATCGTTCTCGTAGCCGGGCAGATCGACGAGATGGCCGGTGTTGCGTTTGCTGATCGGCCATGGGCCGTCGGGGATCGCAGTGAAGGCGGTTGCTTCTTGACGGAAGACGAGCACCTGCGTGTGACGCGGATAGAGCAGCGTGACAAGGATGCGATCGTTGTTGGGCAGGATCAGTTCCTTCTTGATGTATTCGTCGCGGATGGCGTCGCGCGCCTGGGCCACGGTCAGGCCGGTCACCTTGATGTTGGGCACGGCGGGCAGGGCGACGGTGCCGTCCTCGCGGACCGGAATCGGATAGCCGGAGGCGGGAGGCAAGCGATTCTGGCCGACGATTTGCAAGAGCGGCGCGGCTTGCACGGGCAGCGGTTGGAGCCGTTCGCCGACGAAGCCATCGATGTAAACGCCGAGCACGTCGCCGGTCGCGAGCAAATAGTCCTCGGGCGTTTTTTGTTGCAGCGAGGTAAGCGGGATCTGCTGGTAGCAATTTTTGGCCGGCCCGATGATCTCGGGAGGCAGCAGGCGTACGGGAATGCCGTCGGCCGCCGGATTGGTGACGGCGGTGCAGCCAGCCGTGGCGCAGCACAGCAATGCCGCGCCAAGCCAGGCCCATCGTGATAGGCGCGCCAGGTTCCCCAACCCCGCAACCATGCAAAGTCCCCATGGCAAGCCGCCACCGAGTGTCGCTTGCCTGCCGCCGTAGCGGCGCACTAATCCCGGAATTTGATGAAAGTTGGGAAGGGAGATAGCGAAAGGCTGCGATTCTGTCAATCCGGGGTTCAATCGGGAGACAAATTCGTTAGCCACAGAGGACACAGAGCACACAGAGGGGCAGAGGATTGTTTGTCCCCCGCGATGCGAGAACACCCCGCGACTCCTCTGTGTGTCCTCAGCAGCTAATTCTGATTCTGGTTGAAATGTTCTGCGTTGCGATAGGCGGTGTTAACAGAAGTTTACACTTGCTCTCGAAATCGTTAACGAATCGCTTCAGAGATTCCAAGCACCCGGTAGGATGCATTTCACAGGCTGTGCAGCAAAGCCAGCAAAACTGCATGCGTGCGGCGGTCGGAAGCAATCGCCTACCACCGGCACACCAATTGCTTTGGTAGTAAGTAAATCCCCCGCGTCGACCATTTCCGTGATGGTTGGCCGAACGCGACCTACCTGACTGATGCGGCCAGCGGAACCTGCCTGCCGCAAATCCCCCCAACGACGGATCGCGCGTTGTTCATTGCCGCCAAAGGAGGCGTTGCATGTCGAAACCCGTTCCCGACGCCGCAGAGTCGGGCGCGTCCGCGCCGGCCGCCAGCGATAGCTGGATCAGCCTGGGCTGGCGCCGCAAGGGATTGATCTTCGTCTGCGTCTGTGCGGGCATCGTGGTCAGCGGCTTCATCGGCTTCTCGTTGCCACGAACGTATCAATCCACCGCGCAACTTTCGATCATCAAAAAGCCCGTGTCCGGCATCGAAGCTCGTCCGATGGAAGAGAACGTCACGCCTCCGCAGGATCTGCTCAAGAGCCCGATGCTGATCGATCGTGCCATTCAGACGAAGGACCTGAGCAAGCTTGCTTGCACTCGGCGGGCGGACGTCGATGCGGTTGACGCGATCAAGCAGGACCTCGCCGTGACAGCGACGCGCGGGCCGATGGGGCAGACGACGGTTTACCGGATGAGCTTCCGTGCTCGCGATCCCGAAGAGAGCAAGGAAGTGCTGCTGGCGATGATCGACGCGTTCAAGGAGTTCACCGACAAGAAGCATCAATCGGTGACCGAGGCTACGTTCGAACAAATCATGAAAGAGAAGGAGTTGATCGGCAAGGAGCTGGCCGCGAAGGAAGCCGGCTATCGCGAATTCCGCGAAAAGGCCCCGCTGATGAGCCGAGGCAAGGACGGCATTGAGCTTCGCCAGCAGCGCCTCAACAGCATTCAGACCAAGCGGTCGGCCCTTTTGCTGCAGCGCGTCGAGTTGGAGGGGCAGATCAAGTCGATCGAGGCCGGGCTCAAGGAAGGGCGCAGTCAGGAAGCGATGCTGGCGATGCTGGGGGAATTCGCCCGCAAGACCGATCCGACCGAGACGCCGCGCGAGCGCGGGCCGAGCGTACAGGACCAGCTTCTGCCGTTGATGCTCGAGGAGCGCAAGCTGTCGCAGACTCATGGCGCGAAGCATCCCGAGGTGGTCGCGGTCCGCAAGAAGATCGAGGTGGCGAGCAAACTGCTGGTGTTGCCGCCGACGGCCTGGAGCGGCGCGCTCAATCCGGATGGAGCAGGCAAAGCGACGATCGACCCGGTCAATTTGCAGTTGCAGGTGCTCAAGCAGAAGCTCGAGAACAACAAGGTCTCCGAAGAACTACTCGCCCGCGTCTTCCAGGTCGAACAGGAAGAGGCGCGCCGGCTCTCCTTCTACGAAATCGAAAACGATTCCTATCAGACCGGCATTGCTCTGAACCAGAAACTCTACGAGGCGCTCGCGAAACGCCTCAACGAAATCAGTCTCGTCCGCAGCGCCGGCGGCTATCAGATCGACCTGCTCGAAACGCCGACCGTCGGCAAAAAGGTCGCCCCAAGCATGGCCCTCGCACTGCTCATCGGCGCCATGGCAGGAATGACGCTCGGCTTTGGGCTCGGACGCTTGGCCGACGTGCGAGCGCGAGCGGAACCGAAGTTTGACAAGGTGTCGGGACAGGCTGGTCGCTTTCATCTGCCGACCAGCAGCACCTTTGAACTGGAACTTGCAAATGGAGAGGCATCATGATGATTCGTGCCCGCGGGATGCGACAGGTTATCGAGGTAGGCATCGATGCAGCAATGCTCGCCTTCGCCTTCATCGGCGCGTTCCTTTTACGCTTTGAAGGAAACGTGCCGGGCATCTTCATTGACGTGATGCTCACGTATCTGCCGATCGTTGTCGCGCTGAAGATGATCGTGCTGTGGTGCGCGGGGCAGTTCAAGCCGTCCTGGCGCTATGTCAACCTGAGCGATGCACTCGGCCTGCTAGCCTGGCTTAGCGCGATCACCGCCTGGCTCCTTGTCTGGGCCGGGGTGCGTGATTGGTTGCCATGGACCTGGGCAAAACACCCGGCTCTCGTGCTCCCCATCGGCGTCGTTCTAATCGACCTCATCCTCAGCCTGCTCGCCATGGTAGGCGTGCGAGCGTTGACCCGGCTCATCTTCGAAAAGAACGAGCGTCGCGCCATGGCTGCGAACTCGGCGGACCGCGTTCCGACGTTGCTCTACGGGGCCGGCCGGGCCGGCGCCCTCGTCGCCAAGGAGCTGCGCAATCGCCCCGACAGCGGCATCGAACTGGTTGGCTTCCTCGACGACGATCATCACCTCCACGGCATGCATGTCGAAGGCCGCCCCGTCCTCGGCGGTGCCGACGATCTCAAGCTCATCACCCAAAAATATGGCGTGCGCCAGGTCATCATCACCATCGCCAGCGCCCAGGAAAAAGCGACGCCACGCATCGCCCGGCTTTGCGAAGCGGAAGGGTTGCGGACCAAGGTTCTTCCGCCGTTGCACGAGATCGTGCAGGGCACCTTCAATCTCTCGAAGCTGCGCGAGGTGTCGATCGAGGATCTGCTGCGTCGCAGCCCGATTCAGCTCGATATCGGCGAAGTGCAGAAGATCATCAAGAAACAGGTTGTCCTCGTCACCGGCGCCGGCGGCAGTATAGGTTCGGAACTGTGCCGAATCATCGCTCGGCTCGAACCCGCGACGCTCGTGCTCGTCGATCAGGCGGAGAACAACCTGTTCCACATCCACATGGCTCTCGTGGACGACTTCCCGAATCTGCACGTCGTGCCGTGCATCGCCGACATTTGCGATGAACAGCGGATGGACGCGATCTTTGCCGAATGGCGGCCGCCGATCGTTTTCCACGCCGCGGCTCACAAGCATGTGCCGATGATGGAGTGGAACCCGGGCGAGGCGGTCAAGAACAACGTCATCGGCACCCGCACAATCGCGATGCTCGCCGACGCCTGGAATGTCGAGCGCTTCGTGATGATCTCGACCGACAAGGCGGTCAATCCGACGAGCGTGATGGGCGTGTCGAAACGGGTTGCGGAACTTTATATCCAGTCCATCGCCCAAAAAAGTAGTACGCTCTTCATGACCGTCCGATTCGGCAACGTGCTCGGCTCGGCCGGGAGCGTGATCCCGATCTTCCAGAAGCAGATCGCGGCCGGCGGTCCGGTCACGGTCACGCATCCGGAGATGAAACGCTATTTCATGACCATCCCGGAAGCCTGTCAGCTCGTGTTGCAGGCGGCCACGATGGGCAAAGGCGGCGAGCTGTTCATCCTCGACATGGGCGAGCCGGTCAAGATCTATGATCTCGCCTGCGACCTGATCCGCCTTTCGGGCCTGATGCCTCACGACGATGTGCCGATCCGCTACACGGGCCTGCGGCCCGGCGAGAAGCTGTTCGAGGAGTTGTCGCTCGGCGAGGAGCAGGCGTTGAAGACGCGTCATCCGCGCATCTTCATCGGCCAGGTGAAGGCGCCGGAATACGCGTGGATCAGCGAGATGATCGAGGACCTCAATGAGAAGGCGCTGACCGCGAATGCTGCCACGATTGTCGGCAAGTTCAAGCAGGTCGTGCCGGAGTATCAGTCGACGGTGACTCGCCAGGACGCGAGCGCGAAGTCCGTTTTCCGCGGGCCGCATGCCCACGGAGCCCCGGCAGCGTCGTCGTGAGAAGGGGAATTAACAATTAGCAATTGACTATCAGCAATTTACAATTGGAAATGCGCTGGAACTTCTTGACTGGTCGCAAGATTAGCGTGGCCAGGGTCGGCTTAACGCGGAGGATTCTGACGAAGGCGTCGCCTCATCGCATGACGTCCGGTGCGCTAAACCGCCCAGCGGACGATGACTGACGCTTGCATTGCAACCAGTCAAGAAAGCCTCAGCGCATTCCAATTGTAAATTGCTGATTGTCAATTGCTAATTGTAAATTCCCGCGTCCGAAAAAGGATCATCCGCGGGAACCGAAGAATGAGTGCAGTCGCTGACATGACGCCGCGGACCGGGTCGCTTGGTCGCATCCTCGCGCTCGGCGCGTTCTGGACGTTGTTCGGCGCGGTGGTGTCGCGCGGGCTGACGCTCGTCGGCGCTGTGCTCGCCGGCCGCATCCTCGGCACCAGCGGATTCGGCGAAGTCACCATGATCCAGAGCACGCAGGGACTCTTCGGCGTGCTCGCCGGAGCGGGGCTCGGGCTGGCGGCGACCAAGTTCGTCGCCGAGTTTCGCTCGGCTGATCCGCTGCGGGCGAGCCGATGCGTGGCCCTGGCGACGTCGATCGCCGTCATTTCCGGCGCGATCGTGGCGGCAGTGCTGTGCGTGTGCGCGGAACCGATCGCGATTCACATCCTCAATGCCCCGCACCTGACGCTGGAATTGCGCATCGCCACCGGCCTCGTCTTCTTCGGCACCATCAACGGCGTCCAGACCGGCGCAGTCGTCGGCTACGGAGATTTCCGTATCGCGGCGATCCTGAGCTGCATCCGCGGCGCGGGCCTTTGCTTCCTGCTGATCGCGGGTATCCAATTCGGCGGCGTCATGGGGGGCGTCATCGCCCTGGTCGTGACGGAGGCGATTGCCGTGGTTTCGAATCACCTCGCGCTGCAGCGTTTGTTTCCGCAGCAACGAGCGGTGTGGCACGATCGGTCGGCGGCGTGGATCGACCTGAAGGCGATGTGCCGATTCAGCGTCTTCAGCCTGGCGGGGAGCGTCTGCACCATGGCGGCGATGTGGTACAGCAACGTCGTTCTCGTTGCCCAGGCCGACGGCTACTCGGCGCTTGGCATCTTCAACGCGGCTGATCGCTGGCGGCAGGTTCTGCTCTTCGTGCCCGCCTCCTTCTCGCCGCTCATCCTGTCGCTGCTCAGCAACCTGCATGGCAACAACGACGCCGGCGCATATCGCCGGCTGTTCGGCGTCAACCTGTGGATCAGCGCCGCCGTCGTCATCGTGCCGTCCGCCGGGCTCGCTTTCTTCGCGACGTCTGCGATGGGCCTGTTCGGCGCCGAATATCGCGATGGTTGGATGACGCTCGTGATCCTGTCAGCATCGGCGATTGCCGTCGTCATGAACAACATTCTCGGACAGATCCTGATCAGCCAGGGCGCCGTGCTCGGACGATTCCTGCTCGACGTTCTGCTGTCGGCGGCACTCGCGCTGGTGTCGTGGTGGCTGATCCCGCAGTACCACGATGAGGGCATGGCGATCGGCAGCCTGGTCGCGTACTCGGTCACCGCGCTGGCGCTGATCGCGCCGGCGATTTACTTCATGAAGCAAAAGGCCCGTGGTGCAGGCGGCCTCGCCTGCACGGAACCTGCAAGCGAGTCGCCTGCACCACGGGAGGATTGCCAATGAACGGACAGCCTCGAACCGCGACGCCGGCTGGCAACGATCTCGCGATTCGCTCCTTGCCAATCGCGACAATTGCGGTGATCGCGGCCAACGTGGTCGCGCTCGTGGCATTCGCTTGTTCGCCGATCGGCACGGAATATCCGCTGATCGCGCTTGGCATTGTCGCGTTCATCCTCGTGCAAGCATTCCTGCCCGCGTGCCGGCTGCGTCCGGATCTGCCGCTGTGCCCGACGAATCTCGCTCAGGGCTTCTATTGCGTGCAACTCGTGCTGGTATCGGTGCTCATCGGCCACACCGGTTTCAGCCAGGGAACGCTGCCGTACATGCCGGGCAAGAGCGCGATTGACACCGCGACTCTCGTGCACATCGCGGGTTACCTGTCGTTCTCGGGAGCATTCCAGTGGTTCAGTCGAGGCAAGGAGACGGCGCATCAGCCCGGAACGTCAACGCCGGAACGCAGCGGCGCACCGTACATGATCGTGCCGTTCTTCTTGATCGGGACGCTGGGCTTCTTTTTGAACTATGGCAGCATCGGCGCGTTCATCGAATATGCCACGACCCCGTCGGCGCATCGCGCGGCACTCAGCGAACCCGCCACCATGGAGACGGCCCTCGCCAGCTTTCTCAAACATTTCCTCGGCTTTTCCGTCGTGCTAGCGTGGAGCTGGTGGATCGGCAGCGCGAAGGGGCCACGCAGCACGCGCGTGACCGGGCTCGTGACGATTGGCGCCTGTCTGCTCATGATAATCGCCAACTTCAGCTACAACCGTGGCACCATGTTCGGCCCGATCCTGTGCATGGGCGCTGCGTTCTCGGTGCACGTCTGGCGAATTCCGTTCAAGGGAGTCGCACTGGCCGGCGTCGGATTGCTAGCGTGTGCCTTCGCCTTCGGCGCCTATCGCTCCAGCGACGACGGCGAATTGCCGTCGGCGCGCGGCCGTGATACGATGGAATCGGCGTCGTTCATCGAATTCGTCCAGATCTACGCGTCCGCTCCGCAGCTGCCGGCCTACTACATTGAACATCTCGAACATGAGGACCGATTCTATCTTGGCTCGACCATTGTGCCGTCGATTCTCTATCCGATCCCGGTGCTCGGCAAACCGCATCGCGAGAAGAGCGGTGTCTATTTGTTCAACGAGCTGATTTACGGCGATCCGGAAGTGCTCGATCAGATCATCCCGTTCGACACCGAGATGTATCTGAATTTTCATCTTCCGGGCATCATGCTCGGCAACCTGGTGCTTGGCGCGTTGTTGAGCTTTTATCAGCGAAAATTTCTCACGGCGGCCAACCCGGCGGAAAGCTATGCCTGGTGCATGTTTGCACTGTGGACAGTGTTCCCGGGGAGCCTGCCGGTGATCGTGCAGGTATTTGTCTATTCGTTCTTACCGATCTATGTTTATTTGTTCGCCAAAAAATTCTGGCCGAGCAGCAATGTAATGGCGGAAGCGCCGGCACACAGGAGCGGAGCATGAGGATTCTTCACACCGCGCACGTCTATCCGCCGCGGGTGGATGGCGTGTCGGAAGTCGTGAGCCAGATTTCGACGCGGCTGGCCGAGCGCGGGCACGAGGTGCATGTTGCCAGCTACCTGCCCGCCGGCGCCGCACGCAGCGAGGTCCTCAACGGCGTCCACGTCCATCGCTTCGACGTCCGCGGCGACGCCTTGCGCGGCATGGTCGGCGAGGTTGACGATTACCTCCGATTCGCCGGCTCGCTGAAGTGGGACGTCGTCGTAATGCATCACGCGCACACGTGGAACACCGACGCACTGCTGCCGCAGCTCGAACGCATCGGGGCGCCCGGGATCTTCGTTAGCCATGGCCTGTCGGGCTTCGGTGAGCCGGTGTACGACCGCTATTACGCGAACCTGGCGGACCATCTGCGGCACGTCAACCACATCGGCCTGTCGCGGCTGAACGAGGAAAGCGCGTTCTGCCCAAAGTACAATCTGCCCGAACCCTGGATCATTCCGAACGGCGTCGATCCGGCGACGTGGCGCACCCCGGCCCTCGGCGTGCGCGAACACTGGGGCATCGGCAAATCGCGCTGGCTGCTGTCGGTCTCCAATCACACGCCCGCCAAGAATCATCGCGCAATCTTTGATGTCGTCCGCCAGGTGCGCCGCCATCATCGCGGTACCGTCGGCACCATCATCGGCAGCCATCACCCCGTCGAAAAGTGGAACCTCGGCCGCTTCGGATTCAAGGGCGGCTGCTGGTACAAATGCTGCCTCGGTTCGATGTTTGGCCCGATCAACCTCAAGGTCGGCACGCCGAAGCCGGAGGTGGTGTCTGCGCTCAAGGAAGCGGACATGCTGATCATGACGTCGAAGTGGGAAGCGTATCCGCTGGCGATGCTCGAAGCGATGGCAGCGGGAACGCCATGGATTTCGTTCGACGTCGGCTGCGCCCGAGAGAACGCGGGCGGCATCGTCGTCAAGAACAGCGACGAGATGGCAAGCGCGATTGTCGATCTGTTCAACCATCCAGAACGTTGCAAACAGCTCGGCGAAGAAGGCAAGGCCCAGATCGCGGCGAAGCATGACTGGGAGACGATTGTCGACCAGTACGAGGAATATTACCACGCGGTGGCGCGTTCCACGCCAATGCAACGATTGCAAGAGGTCGCGGTATGACCTGCCAGGTTTCCATTGGGATTCCATTCCTGAACGCGAAGCGTCTTCTCGCCGACGCGGTGCGCTCGGTGTTCGCGCAGACGTGCACCGACTGGGAACTGATCCTGATCGACGACGGCTCGACCGACGGCTCGCTCGACATCGTCCGCGACATCCACGATCCGCGCGTGCGCCTCGTCAGCGATGGGACCAATCGCGGCCTGTGCGCCCGCCTGAACCAGATGGTGTCGCTGGCCAACGGCGTCTACTTCGCACGGATGGATGCCGACGATCTCATGCATCCGGAGCGCATCGAACGGCAAGTCGCGCATCTGCAGGCGAATCCGCAGATCGATGTCCTCGACACGGCGACGTACACGGTCAACGACGATCTGACACCGCTCGGCGTCCGCGGCGACGCGCCGCTCGACGTGCGATTCGAAAGCGTGCT
>DASRSQ010000528.1:0-10227 GCA_035656475.1 Gemmataceae bacterium
TCCCGGTGAGATCGAGGACATCGATTTGCATGCCCGCCAGCGGCCGCAGGTCCGCAATTTTCGGGCTACGCGCCCGGAACTCGGTCAATGGCATGCCGCGCAACGGCTCGAGATCGCTGACGTCGGTTTCGTTGAGGGTCAATTTGACGATCTTCATCCCCTTGAGCGGGCGGATGTCGCTGATCTTGGGACATCGGTCAATGGCGAGATCGGACAGGGACAATCCGTCGAGCGCCAGGTTTTCAATCTTCGGGCAGCGCGTGATATACAAGCCAGTCAGCGATGATTTCTTCAATGGCGACAGATCGGTGAGTGCCGGGTTGACATTGATGTGGAGCCTTTTGAGATTGGGGCCTGCCACCGGGGCCAGGTTTGTCACCTGGCCGTTATGAAGGGCGACATCGGTGAGCGGGGCGCCTTTGAGAGGAGAAAGATCAAGGTTCAGGCCGGCATTGGCCAGCGTGATCTGGGTGAGGGGCGCACCTTTGAGTGGCGACAGGTCGCGCAGTTGCATCGTCGCATCGAATGCCAGGCGAGTTAACGGCATGCCCTGCAGCGCCGAGATGTCGCTCAGGCGAACGCCGTCCGCTTCCAGCACCGCCAGCGGCATTCCCTTGAGGGGAGCGATGTCAGTCACCCTGGCGTCGTTCTTGAGGTTCAGATACGTCAATGGCATGCCGCGCAAGGGCGCCAGGTCGGTTATCTTGACGCAGTTCTGCAGATTGAGAGAGGTGGTTGGCATGCCCTGCAGCGGCGCCATGTCCTCCAACTGATTGCAGTTACTCAAATCCAGTTTCTTCAGCGCCATTCCCTTCAATGGCGCCAGGTCGCGCAGCTCCGGACTGTGGATGCTGAATTCCGTCAGCGGCATGCCTTGCAACGCAGACAGATTGGCGATTGCAGTGGTTGAATTGAACGCCAATCTTTCCAGCGGCATCCCCTTGAGCGGCGCCAGATCCGTGACCTTGCTCTGCGCATTCACTACGAAATAAGAGAGGGGCACGCCACGCAATCCTTCCAGGTCCTTGACGTCCATCCTTCCGGGAAATTCGAGACCGTACTTGCCCACATTGTCGACGCGCAGGGAGGTGCCGTGACCCGGCCAGGCAGCCTCGACGCGCACTTGATGGACCAGCAGCATCTCGGCCTTGGTCCCCATCAGCTTCTGCGCCTGCTGCGTGAGCCGCTCGGCAAGTTGCGGCGACTTTTGCTCGATCAGCTCCTTCGCCAGCGCCGCCAGCGTGCCGATGTTGTCGGAACGGCCGTCGCGCATAATCTCCAGCAGGCGCGTCGCATCCTCGTTCGACGACTTCTGCTTTAGACAGATTTCGAGATCATGTCTCGCGCCGCTGAAATCGAACTGGTGCAACAAGAGCTGGGCACGCACGAGGCGGGCATCGGGTTGGGCATCGTCGAAGGCGATTGCTGCATCGACCTGCGTCAGCGCCTCGTCGAACTTCTTCTCACTGACCAGCATCCGCGCCGCGCGGACGAGCGATGGCACGGAGCGTTTCGCCAGCGCCTGCTTTTCCTTTTGCTCCGCGATGTATGCGTCATAGGCGTCCTGCCGGCGTTTGTTGGCGCTCAGGATCGACACTAGGCTCCAGATCGCCACGAAAAACAGGATCACCGTCGCCGCGGCCGTCGCAATGCTCGCGCCGCGATTGCGCTTGACGAGCTTGACCGCCATCTCGCGAACCGTGTCGGGCTTGGCACTGACCGAGCGGCCTTCCATGAACCGATCGATGTCCCGGCGAAATTCGGCGATCGATTGATAGCGAGCGCCCTTGTCCGATGCCAGCGCCTTCATGGCGATCGCGGCCAACTCGGGCGGAATCTTGCCGGCCTTGGCGCGATCCGGCGCCTTCTGCTCCGGTGGATCGATTCGCCCCTGGGCGACGCGCAGGATGATCGCCGCCAGTCCGCCGCCGCGCTCGATAGGCGGGCGGAGCGTCAGCATCTCGTATAGAATCGCTCCCAGCGAATAGACGTCGCTGCGTTCGTCGATGTCCTGCACACGCCCCGCGGCTTGCTCGGGCGGCATGTAAACCGGCGTGCCGATGACCACGCCGTCCTGCGTCAGGTCCGCGTCCGCTTCGCGACTCGTCACGACCTGCGTCGCCCCGGACGGCGTCGCCTCCTCGACCGTCTCGCTGACCGGCACCGCCAGCGGCGGCGGCGCCGCCGCCGTGAAGTCGAACGGGCCCGAGGGCGCCATGACCGCCACGGGTATCGCCATCACCGGCGCCGTCGCCAGCACGTCCGGCCGTTTCAGCACTTTCGCCAGGCCCCAGTCCATCACGTACACTTCGCCGAAGTCGCCCACCATGATGTTGGCAGGCTTCAGGTCGCGATGCACCACGCCGCGCGCATGAGCATACTCCAGGGCGTTGCAGACGTTGATTAGAACGTTGAGCAAGCGGCCGCGCGAATACTCGATCTCCTCCTTCGGATCGTTCTGCAACGCCTTGAGAATGGCCTGCAAGCTGCGACCCTTGACCATCTTCATCGAGAAGAAGATGCGCTTCTCCGCATCGACGCCCAGCTCGTGGATCGGCACGATATTAGGATGCTCGAGCTGGCCGGTGATCTGGGCCTCCTCGATGAAGCGGAGCCGATTGTTGGTGCTTGCCTGGTTCAGCAGATACTTGACAGCGACCTCACGGCGAATGTCGCAATCGACGGCGCGCCAGACCGCCCCCATCCCGCCGCGCGCCAGCTCCTTCTCGATGACATAGCGTCCGCCGGCGTTGCTCTTGCCCTGAAGAAGATCCGCGACAGGCGTCTGCCGCGAAGCGGAGTCGCCGCCGCTGCCGAGGTTGCCGAGCGTGACACCCCCTTCGACGCCGACGCTTGCCAGGCTGCTCGGTGCCCCGTTGATCCGTCCCGCAGCCGGAGCATAGCCGACCGTCTCCTGCACCGAGGGCACCTTCAGCGCCTGCTTGCAAGTCGGACAGCGCGTGGTACGCCCCGCGAATTCCTCCGGCACGTTGAACTTCATCCCACAGGTACCGCACGAAAACGCAATCCGCGGCCGCGCCGCCAGTGTCGGCACAACCAACGGCTCCTTGCAGCCCGAACACGTCGTTTTGCGTCCCGCGAACTCGGGCTTGAGGGAGAATGACTTGCCGCACTTGGAGCAGGAAAAGGAAATCATCGGGCGTCCCTTGACTGGGTTGGAGCGACCGATTCTAGCAGATGCTAGCTGCAGATTGGAAAGGCAAAATGGAAATCGATCATTGGCTTCAGGAGCCACTTACGGACGATCCACATATTTCAGATGTCGTTGCAAGCTTTCCATCGGCAGGCCAATGACGTTGGTCAGGCTCCCCTCGATGATGCTCAGGAACGGATCGCCCGATTCGCGGATGCCATAGGCGCCGCTGCGACCGACCCATTCGTCCGTGGCCAGATACGCGTCCAGCTCGGCGTCGCTCAGCTTGCGGAAGAAGAGACGCGTGCACTCCTGCCAGACGAATTGCAGATTGTCCGGACGCCTCCACAATACGACGCCAGTCCACAATTCATGTTCGCGTCCCATCAGCGTCGCGATAATTCGGCGAGCATCGTGCACGTCCGTCGGCTTGCCGAGGATTTGGCCGTCGACCCAACCCGCGGTGTCGGCGGCGAGAATCAGGCCATCGTTGAAGCGCGGCGCGACCGCGGCGGCTTTCATCCACGACACTGTCATCACATAGGTACGCGGATCGCGAAAGCCTTCGCCGGTGGGCTCATCGACATGCGAAGGGACGATTTCGATCGGATAGCCGGCCGCCTCAAGCAAGGCCCGGCGGTCGGGCGATTGGCTGGCGAGAATCAGGCGGCGTGCGGTTGTTGTTGCCATGTGCGCAGAATCGCTTCCAGCTTGGGCCACAGGCGATCGGGCGTCAGCTCGGCCATGCATTCCATGCGCGGGCAGGTCTTGAGATAGCTGCCGCGACACCAGATCGACGTCGAGACGGCGCGATCGCTTTGGCCGAAGGGCCCGGTTTTCTCGATCAAAGTGCAAGTATACGGCGCGACGACTGGGCGACCCAGAGCGACCGCCAGGTGCAACGGTCCGGTATCATTCGCGATCATCGCATCACACTCGGCCAGCAGCGCGACCAGTTGTGGCAACGTCGTCTTGCCGGTCAACCGTGCGACGGGCCCGGCGAGTGTGGCCGCCGATTGATCGGCAAGCGCCGATTCTTCGGGCGCGCCGACGAAAATCGCCGTGCCGCCGAAGTATTTGTGCGTCAATCGCGCGAGATCGGCGAAATGCTCGGGGGGCCAGCGTTTGGTCAGCCAGCGTGAGCCGACGCCGACCGCCAGCCAGGGACGCGGAAACGATTGCAACTGTTCGCGCGCCCAGACGCGCGCGTCCGCTTGAATCGGTACGTGAAACGACTTATGCGAGGATTCCCCTATCGCCTCGACGACGCGCCAGTAGCGGTCGACAGCATGCGTGACGCCATTGCGATCGTCGACGCGATGCGTGTAGCACATCGAGGCCCCCTCGCGCGCCGATGCCAATCCGACGCGCAGCGGCGCCCGCGTCGCCAGCGTCATCAGGCCCGTGCGCAGCAAGCCTTGCAAGTCGATGACAAGATCGAATTGGCGTTTACGCAGATCGCGCAAGAATCGCGCGAAGCTAAGGCCTCCTGCGATGAAACCTGTTTTCAGGGCGCCGCGGTCGAAGGGAATGATTTCGTTGAGATCGGGATGATTGGTGAGCAGCGGAGCATAGCTCCGATTGACGATCCAGGCAATCTGGGCAGCCGGAAAACGTCGGCGCAACGCAGTCAGCACGGGCAAGCTGTGGATGATATCGCCGAGCGCGCTCGGCTTGATCAGGGCAATGCGTTCGGGAGCGCGATCCAACGTGATCTGGCGGACGGGCATGCGCGAATCCTTTCGCTTCTTGCCTGCTTATCGGCTATCTGCGGCCTGCTCGCTTTTCTTGATGCGTGGCAACATCGGGAGCATCAGTAATAGCAGAATCGCGCCGGCGATGTAAGGCGGAAGGTGGGTCGGCGTGCTCATGTAGAGGGTCACGCCGAGGATCGGGCCGAGGATGCGTGCCATGGCCGAGGCGGCCTGGTTGACGCCGAGTATCTCGCCTTGTCGATCGGCGGCGGTGCGGCGCGAGATCAGGGCCTGCGCGGACGGCGTCAGGAACGCGAATCCCATCACGGCGGCGGTGAGCGCGATGAACAGGAACGCCAGGTTACCGGTTCCGGTGACGCGCGGCGCAACAAGTTGCGTTGCGGCCAGCAATGGCCCCTGCTCCGTCGAGGCAACCTGCCCCACCGCGCTGGCCGCCATCGCCGGCAGGAATTCGTGTTGATATCGCTGCGACACGGAGTAGGTGATCCAACCTAAGAGCGCCACGCCGACGGCCATGCAGAAGATGCCCATCGCCATGAACGTCACCTCGCTGACGCGCGACGCCAGCCGGCGATAGAGCAGGCCCTGCGTGAGCATTAGCACGAAACCGATGTAGGCAAAGATCAGGAAGCTCTCGTCCTGGCCGAAGCCAAAATTATCCTTGAGGAATAGAGCTAGCGTCACCTCGAACGAGCCAAAGCCCAGGCTGGCGATGAAGAAGGTCAAGATCACCGGGCCGACGGCGGAATCGAGCAGTGTCTTGTGGATGGCCGCAATGTCGAAGAGCTGGCGGCGGAGGACCGGTTCCGAGCCAAATTGGCGAGTTTCACGCAGCAAGATCAGGCCGAGGATCAATGCGATCAGCGACATCGCCGAGGCCGAGAAGCCGATCAACGGCTCGTAGTTGGCCAGATGCAGGCAGGCGAAGCCGATGAGAGGACCGAAGGTGAAGCCGATGCCGAAGGCGGCGCCGATGAGGGCCATGCCGTGCTTGCGTTTCTCCGGCGGCGTGCAGTCGGCGATGACGGCCTGAGCGGTGGAGATCGTCGCCCCCGACACGCCGGCCCCGATCCGTGCCGCGAAGAGCAGCACCATTGCCAGGGTTGCGGAGGCCGCGGGCAGTGCGGTTGCGATGCCGAACAGACCGTAAAAAGCGACCGAGCCCAGGAGGCCAACCAGGAGGATTGGCCGACGTCCGATGCGATCGGAGAGCTTGCCCCACATCGGTGCGAACAGGAATTGCATCAGCGAGAAGGACGACATCAACAGACCGATGATCGCGCCGACCGTCGCATCGCTGTCGGGAAACACCGGCTGCACATACGATTTCGCGATAACGGGCAACAGCGGCAGCACAATGCCGAAGCCAAGCAGATCGATGAAGACAACGAGGAAGACAATAAACATGGCCGCCCGCGGAGCATAGTGGGGTACTGATGTGGCGTCGGCGGGCGGCGTGGTTGGTGCAGGTGTGTCCGCATTCATAGATTGTTACGATAGCAAGACGTGCCGACATTGTTTAGCCCCGAGCGAAACGCATGATCGACCCGCTGTTTCCGCACTGCAACGCGACTTCGTCGGCCGGCTGGCTCGTCTTCGATTGCGAAAGCGTCCCCGACGGCCGGCTGCTCAACATCGTCCGCTATCCGACCGAGACGCTGACGCCGGAGGCCGCCGTCGCTCGCGCCCAGGCCGAGGCCCTCGAACGCGGCAATTCCGACTTCCTGCCGGTCACCTTTCAATTGCCAATCAGCATCGCCATGCTGCGCGTCGGCGTCGACTATTCATTGCAAGCAATCACGCGTCTCGATGCACCGCACTTCAAGCCGCGCGGCATTGTCGAGCAATTCTGGCGTGGCCTCGGCCAATACGCGCAATACGAGCCGGCCGCGAAGATCGTCACCTTCAACGGCCGTGGCTTCGATTTGCCGCTTCTAGAAATGGCCGCGTTTCGCTATGGCATCGCGGTCCCGTCGCTCGACCAGTGGCGCAACGAACGCCAGTTCGATCTGATGCACTGGCTCAACAACGACGGCGCCATTCGCCTGTCCGGCGGCCTCAACATGCTCGCCAAACTGCTCGGCAAACCGGGCAAAATGGAAGTGACCGGCAACAAGGTCTATGGCATGTGGCTGGACGGCCAGCTCAATGCCATCAACGACTACTGCCTTTGCGACACCCTCGACACCTACATCATCTTCTTGCGCACGCGCGTCCTCGCCGGCGCGATCACCCTTGATACGGAGCAGGCGATTCTCCGCCGCGCGAAGGACTGGGTACGCGGGCAGACCGCGACTTACCCGGCACTGGCCGAATACGTCACGCACTGGGGTGAATGGTCACCGTGGCCGTAGAACCAGTGACAAGTGACGAGTGAAAAGTGACAAGTGCAATGCACTTGTCACTCGTCACATGTCACTCGTCACTTTTGAGTGAATGCCCGGACCTTTGCGAGCACCTCCTTGGCGTCGAGCTTTTCGTAGCTGTAGGTGCAACCACGAATGATCACGCCGTTGCGAATGTTGACGATCTCGCGCGTCCAGGTCGGGTCATAAATTAACGCCATCGATCCGAGCAACGCGCGGCTGACGCCACCGAGCTGGGTGAGTTGATCAATCTGAATGCCTTGTCCTTTGCCAGCCGGCTTCTTGGCGTCAGCGCGGAGCTTGTCCATCTCTTTGGCATTTTCTTCAAACGCGCGGAGCAGTGTCTTCAGGCCTTCGCGCCGGTCCCGTTCATCCATGTGCGCGGTGAGCCAGACGGCGACGTCAAGCTGCAGATACGAACTTTCGCCTAGCGAGCGCAACACCGCCTGCTTGCGGTCGGCGAGAAACGTGCGGAACGCGGCGCCCTTGGTGTCGAGATGCCTGTAATGGACGCGCAAATCCTGGAGCAGCGTGTTCTCGTACGAATGCCAGCTCCCTTCGTGCTTGTCGTTGACGCAATGGTAGAGCAACTTGACCAGACCCAGGGCCGCATCGGCATCGGACATGCGCGAGAGCTTCACGTACTCGGCAGGTTGACCGATATCATCGCGCAACACGCCGACCACACGCGGCGGTTGGCCGGCGGACATCAGGAATACGCCGGTCGCGTTCTTGCGATAGGGAGCCACGGGGAGGTAATAGAGCGTGTCGATCTCGCCGAACACCTTGCTGAATGTGTCAATCCGGCTGCGCAGTGCATTGCCGTCGACCTCGAATTGAATCGCCTGCTTCGGCTCGAGCTTCCCCTTGTAGACCTCGACAATCGTGCCATCGATGACGGCTACCTCGCCGGGCTTGTCGCGCCATTTCCAATCGGTCACTTTCACCCGGACAAGGTGATCCGCCTTGCGAATCTCGCTCCGCAAACCGGGGAACCGCGGCAGATTGTCGGCCTGTCCAAATGCGATCGGGGGAAACGCGACGCACAGCAGTACGGCGAGCGAGCAGAGAACGCGTTGCATGGAGATGGACCTCGGAATCTTCCCGTCAACCACTGTAAACGATCCCCGCGCCCGCCACAAGCCGCGAAATCGAGCGCGGCACATCGTACAATAGTCCGAGCCCGAACCCGTCGTCGCAGGAGGCAACCATGTCCGCAACCGTCGTACATCCGGAAAAAAGCGTGGCGACATCGACGTTTGTATCGCGCGTGAAGCCCCCGGAGCCGTTCACATTGGTGTTGTTCGGCGCGACCGGCGACCTGGCCGGCCGCAAGCTGCTGCCGGCGCTCAGCAGCCTTCTCGACAGCGAGTATTTACCCGCCGATTTCGCCATCGTCGGCATCGGCCGACGCGACAAGACCGACGAGGCGTTTCGCGAAGACACCCGGAAAGACATCGCGGAGTTCCGCAAGCATGTCCCGGAAGAGGACGTGCAGAAGTTCCTGACGCACGTCTTCTATCAACGCACCGACTTCACGACGGCCGACGGCATGCACGCGCTCGCCAAGCGCCTGCACGATCTCGAGCGCGACCTGAACCTGCCCGGCAATCGCATGTTCTACCTGGCGACCGATCCGGAGTTCTTCCGGCCGATCGTCGAAGGCCTGGCCGCGGTCGGATTGGTGCGACGCGAAGAAACGCAGCCCTGGGCACGCGTCGTCATCGAGAAGCCGTTCGGGCACGACCTGGCCAGCGCCGTTGCGCTCGACCAGGACCTCCTGCGTTACCTGCGACCCGATCAGATCTATCGCATCGATCACTACCTCGGCAAGGAGACGGTGCAAAACCTGCTCGCGTTCCGCTTCGGCAACGCCATCTTTGAGCCGTTGTTCGACCGTGAGCATGTCGATCACGTGCAGATCACGGTGGCGGAGACGGTCGGCATGGAAGGCCGGCGCGGCGCGTTCTACGACAACGCCGGCGCCCTGCGCGACGTCGTCCAGAATCACATGCTGCAATTGCTCGCCCTCGTCGCGATGGATCCGCCGGCGACGCTCAAGTCGGGCGACATCAGCGATGCCAAGCTAAAGGTCCTGCGCAATCTCGCGCCGTTGCGCGGCGCCGATGCGATCCGCCAGGTCGTGCGCGGCCAGTACGCCGCGGGCACGCTCAATGGCCAGCAGGTCCGGGCCTATCGCGATGAAGAAGCGATCGAGCCCGGCTCGAACACAGAGACGTATGTCGCCCTGCGGGCGTCGATCGAAAGCTGGCGCTGGGCCGGCGTGCCGTTCTTTCTGCGGACGGGCAAGCGCTTGCCGCGGCGCGTGACGGAGATCGCAGTGCAGTTCAAGCTGCCGCCGATGCAGTTCTTCCGCACCGTCGAATGCGAAGGGGACGTCTGCGATCTGCGTGACGCGAAGCCGAGCGTGCTGCTGTTCCGCATTCAGCCGGACGAGGGGATCAGCCTGTCGTTCTCCGCGAAACGGCCTGGCATGCAGCTCGATCTGCATCCGGTCCAGTTCGACTTCGTTTACGGCAACTCCTTCAAGACAGAGCTGCCCGAGGCGTACGAGCGTCTGCTACTCGACTCGCTGCGTGGCGATGCGACGCTGTTCATGCGTTCCGACGAGCTGGAGGCGGCGTGGGAATTCGTGACGCCGATCCTGGAGGCATGGGAGGCGTCGATCCCGCTGCAGTTCCCGAACTATGCGGCAGGAACGTGGGGCCCGCGCGAAGCCGACCGCCTGATCGAAGATTGCGGCGGCTGGCGGCGGCCTTGAGGAGTGCTGGCCAATGACGATGCCGACAGACGGTGACCAATCGAACCATGAAGGTGGCTCGGCAGGACCACCGCGTACGCATACTCGATCTCAACGTCCTGCACGGCTTTCCCGACTTCGAGGACCAGGAGAAACGATTTCAGCGCACGGCCGAAGCTGAACTCCGTTTTCTCTCCTGTAACGAAATCGATGCAACCAGGTCGCGGGGGG
>DASRSQ010000529.1:0-2221 GCA_035656475.1 Gemmataceae bacterium
GGAATGGTCCCGAAGGTCAGCTTCCAAAAATTCGCGATCCCTCAGCTAAGCCTTGACGGGACACTAGCTAGTCACGCGACGTCATCCTTATTGACATTCCATCCCGAACCAGGCCGAATATTGACGCTCCATGCCATTCAACGCGAGTACCACTATGCGAATTTTTCCTTGACCGGCATGGCGAATCCAGGGAAAGCTTCGTTTCCGGTCAGTATGTCGTTCTCTTTGAGTATCACGGGATTCTGGCCAGGAACTCGCACAGTTACAGTCCGTTGTCGCGGATTCACCACCCACACCGCCAGCGTGCCTGCGGCTAGCCACTCCTCTACCTTGGCATCCACCTCGACATAGGTGTCAAACGGGGAGACGACTTCCACGGCAACGTCCGGCGCGGTCGGAAAGTACTTCTTGGGAATGCCGAACTGATTCAGTTTGTCGTTGCCAACGAACCCCACGTCGGGCGCCCGCACGGTATCGGGATCGCGCGCAAGGATAAAGCCGGTATCCGGACCGACGACTTTGCCAAGCTTTGCGGACGTGGCATGATTGTGCATCCGCGCGAGCAAATTACTGCCTGCATTCCCATGTTCGAATCCGGCGGGCGGCATGGTGAACAATTCTCCCTTCACCAGTTCGTGTCGATTGCCATCTTGCGGCAGGTTCCACAAGTCATCGATCGTCCGAAGTGCTGTCGCCGTACTCATGCTCGCATCTCTTGGAGGTCAGACGGGCGTTAGTCGTATCGTACATGAATCCCGGGAAACTAAAACAGATTCCCCTGTCCGCCGCCGCTCTTGCCGTTCTTCTCGCCCGCCTTGCCTTCGATCTCGTCCCAGTTGACGAGTTCGATCGGTGGCGGAATGACGCGCGTCAGACTCGAGCGTTTGACGGCTTCGAAACCTTTGCCGCCCCGGCCGACGGTTTCATGCCGGCCGGTGAATTCGAGCGTTTTGCCGCCGCTTGTCTCGACTTGCAGCATCTCGCTTGCTCGCCGGATGAGGGCGCCGCCGATGCACCGGTCATCATCGTCGAGCTTGATGCCGATGACGCCCTTGCCGACGCCGGCGAGAATGTTGATCTCGTCGATGCGGAAGTGGATGACGTGCCCGTCGGCCGATGCGAGGAAGATGCTTTCCTCCTCGCCGAGCAGCACCGTTGCCAGCACTACCTTGTCCCCCTCGTTTAGCTTCACGTAACGCCGGCCGAGCTTGTTCGATTCGACGCGGTAGGGCTCCAGCGGCACGCGCAGCGTCATGCCGTGTTGCGTCACCACGAGCAGGTATGGCCCCGCCGGATCGTCCTTGGTCGGCGGCTTGAGCGTGGTCGGCACGAAGCGGGCATCGGTTGTGGTGCAGCCGATGATCTTGACCTGGTCATCCAGCTTGTAGAACTTCGTAATCGGCTCGCCATAGCCCGCGGTGACCGGGATGGCGTTGACGCGCATCGTCAACGCGGAGCCGTCGTCGGCGAAGAAAACGACGTGATCGAGCGTGCTGGCCGGCACCACCGCGAGCACCGAATCGCCTTCGCGCACGCGCGTTCCTTCGACCGATGCCAGTCGGCCGACGCGTTTGATCCAGCCGTCGGAGGTCAGCACGACATTCGTGTTCTCCTTGACGATGAACGCCTCCTCGCTGAACTCGAGTTCGTCCTCGGACGACCCGAGCCGAGTCCGGCGTTTGTCGCCATACTTGTCGGCCAAAGCGCCAAGCTCCGTCTTGACGATGGTCCAGAGCCGGCGCGTCGATGCCAGGATCGCCTCGATCTCTTCGGCTTGCTTCTTCTTCTCGCGCAGCTCGTCGAGGATCTTCTTGATCTCCATCTGCGCGATCTTGTAGAGCTGAGAATCGAGAATGGCGTCGGTCTGGATCTGATCGAGATCGAACGCCTTCATCAACTTCTCGGCGGCGTCGGCGCGCCCCTGGCTTTCGCGGATCAGCTTGATCGCCTTGTCGAGCGCGTCGAAGATGATCTTGAAGCCCTTGAGAATATGAATGCGTTTGCGCAGAACCTCCAGCTCGTACTCGAAGCGTTTGCGGACCGTCTCCAGGCGAAAATCGAGGAACGCCTGCAGCATTTCCTTCAGGCCGACGCGGCGCGGCCCCAGGACACCATTCTCGTCCGGCACGAGGCAAGTCATGTTGACAGCGAAGCTGTCCTGGAGCGACGTGTGCTTGAAGAGATACGCCATCACCAGGTTCTCGTCGGCTTCCGGCCTGAT
>DASRSQ010000530.1:0-6283 GCA_035656475.1 Gemmataceae bacterium
GCTTGTGCCGCAGGCCTTCGAGGGTCTGATCGTTGAGATTTATGTGCGTTGCCTCGACGTCGGCGGGCAGCGACTCGGCGCTGACCGCGAAGCCGTGGTTTTGCGTCGTGATCTCGACACGGCCGGTCTTACGGTTGAGGACGGGCTGATTGGCGCCGCGGTGGCCGAACTTGAGCTTGAACGTCTTGCCGCCGAGGGCGAGCCCCAGGAGTTGATGTCCCAGGCAGATGCCGAAGATCGGCTTCTTGCCGATCAGCTGACGAATGTTGTCGATGGCGTAGCCGAGCGGTTCGGGATCGCCGGGGCCGTTGGAGATGAAGACGCCGTCGGGATTGAGGGCGAGCACTTCCTGCGCGGACGCCGAGCCGGGGAGCACGGTCACGTCGCAGCCGACTTGCACCAGGCAGCGCAGGATGTTCCATTTCATGCCGAAATCGAGCGCAACCACCTTGTGCGGCTTCTTGCTCTTCTGCAATTCCTGCGAGGCGAACTTCGAATTGAACCCGTCGCGCCAGGCGAATGATTTGCCAGGCATCACCGTCTTCGCGAGGTCGCGGCCGACGATGCTCGGGCACGACGTCGCCTTTTTCACCAGCGATGCGTCATCGAGATCGGTTGTGGAAAGGACGCCCATCATGGCGCCGCGGACGCGCAACCGGCGCACGAGGGCGCGCGTGTCGATGCCTTCGAGGCCGACGATGCCGTACTGTGCAAGGTAGTCGGAAAGCGTCTGATGCGAGCGAAAGTTGCTGGGGATGCGCGAGCATTCGCGAACGATGAAGCCTTCGACCTGGGGGCGTTTCGATTCCTGGTCCTCGGCGTTGATGCCGTAGTTGCCAATGAGCGGATAGGTCATCGTGACGATCTGGCCTTTGTAGGACGGATCGGTGATCACTTCCTGATAGCCGGTCATGCTGGTGTTGAACACGACTTCGCCGAACGATTCGCCGGCGGCGCCAAAGGCCCGTCCGGTGTAGATGGTCCCGTCTTCCAGGGCCAGCTTTGCAACCTTCGTCATCATTCCTCCTCAAACTCAGAACCCGCAGCAGGCAGCCGGCAGCAGTGATACGCTCTGACCTTCTGGTTTGGCTGTCTGCTACGGCTGCCTGCCTGCTTTGTCAACGTTCCTCAACCTTGATGTGAAAACGCCCGAGGCCGCCGTTCCAGGACGTGGCGATGACGCGGTGCGGACCGGCCTGGGTGGGGCGAAAGATGATGCGCGAGTTCAGGCCGCCGCCACTGTCGTCGTCCTCGGCAAGTCGCTGCCGTGTGGGGGATTCGAGTCGCAGGTAGGCGTCGAAGTCGTTGCTGGTCATATTGATGGTGTAGGTTTTCTCGGGGACCATGTGGACGTTGAAGACCTTCATGCGCATGCGATTGCCGCCGACCGTGGGATCGGGGGGATCATTGGCGGTGAGGACGCCGGCCTGGTCGAGGACCACGCCGTTGCGTGCGATGGGGTTTCCGCCCTTGTCCTTGGAGGTAATGACCACGACGGTGCCGACGCCGCCGCAACAGAGGCACAACATGAGGGCGCCGCCAACGCCCAGCAGGACGTAGAGGAGGGTATTGTCTCCGCTCCTCTTTTTCTTGATGCGTCGCCTTGGTGCGGGGCGATCATCATCGAAATCGTCATCATCATCGTCGTAGTCGCGCCGGCCCACGGTGGTGCCCTCGCAGATGTGACTGGGATTTATCTCATCATACTTCTCGGCCGGTCATAATCAATAACGCGCTTGCCCTGGGACGATTCCGCACACCCGTCGCTGGCGGGCAGTAAAATGGTGCGTAAAATGACCCAAAGAGTATTGGCACTGGTTTTGCTTCTCTGCTTGCGTCCTCCACCTCTTGCACCGAAAGGGGAAACCATGATCCGCTCCATCCTCGTCCCTCTTGACGGATCGACATTCGGCGAACACGCTCTGCCGCTGGCGATTACCCTGGCCAAACGACTTGACGCCTCGCTGAATCTGATCCATGTCCATTCCTTGCTTGATGCCACTTACGCGGAATTGCAGGTCTTCGATAACACGCTCGATCAAGAGATGCGCAACAAGGAGCGGGAATATCTGCATGCCATCCAGAAGCAGGTGCAGGATCGCCTATCGGTGCCCGTGACCATTCGCAACGTGGACGGCGACATTCCCGCCGTGATCCGCGAACAGGCCGATAGCCTGCAGGCGAGCTGGGTTGTCATGACGACGCACGCGCGCGGGCCCATGGGGCGATTTTGGCTCGGCAGCAATACCGATGAGCTGATCCGCACATTGCCGATCCCCCTGATCGCGGTCCATCCGGGAGTCGGGTCGCCGGACTTTGCAAAGGAACAGCGGATTCAGCACATGCTGGTGCCTCTCGATGGCACGCCCCTGGCCGAGGACATCCTCGAGTCGGCGAGCGCGTTCGCCAAGGCGATGGGCTCAGACATCACGCTCTTGCGTGTCGTGACGCCGGTCTATCCGGTGACGCTGCCGGCCGAGCCCGCGATCTTTGGCAGCGTCGCGACCGACATCATGGACCGAGTCGAGAAGATGCACGCCGACCTGCGCCGGGATGCGACCGCGTACCTCGAAACCGTCGCGGCTCGGCTGCGAGCGGACGGCATCACGGTACAAGCGCGCGTCATCGTGGAGGAGCAGCCAGGCGTCGCGATCCTCGAAGCCGCCAAGCCGCCGATCGACATGATTGCCATTGAAACGCACGGGCGCGGCGGATTGTCGCGGCTCCTGCTCGGCAGCGTCGCCGACAAGGTCATCCGCGGCTCGCACGTACCGGTCCTCGTGCACAAACCGAAGAGTTAGCTGGACTATATACCAACCCGAAGCGCAAGCGAGGGATCCTACGGGCTGCCGTAGATCCCTCGCTTGCGCTTCGGGTTGGTGTGTTATTCGGCCTCACCCCAAATGCACGCGAGCTCAACGAGTACGCGCGACGCGATCTCCATCTCTTCCAGGCAGGTCCATTCGAGCGGCGAATGCAGATTGTGTTCGCCGCACGAGAGATTCGGCGTCGGCAGACCGAGTTCGGTCAGGCGCGAGCCGTCGGTGCCGCCGCGAACAATGGTGCGGCGCGGCGTCAGGCCGACGCGATGCATCGCCTTCTCCGCGAACTCGACCGCGCGCGGCTCCTTCACCAATCCTTCCGCCATGTTGCGATATTGCGCCGTGACCGCCACCTCGATCTTGGCGCCGGGATGCTCAACTCGCAATAAATCGGCGATGCCGTTCAGCAGCTTCGCCTTCTCGGCCAGCTTGGGCGTGTCGAAGTCGCGCAGCAGGATTCGCATGGTCACCTGGGCGACGCCGCCGTCGATGCGGTACGGATGCAGAAATCCTTCGCGGTCACAGGTCATCTCCGGGGCGAGCACGTGTTTCGGCAATCGGTCGAGGAACTCGCCAGCGATGCGGACGGCGTTGATCATGCGTCCCTTGGCGATGGCGGGATGAATGTTGACGCCGGTGATCGTTACGACCGCAAGGTCAGCGGAAAAGGTCTCGTTATCGATTTCGCCTGTGCCGCCGCCGTCGAGCGTGTAGCCGACGTGGGCGCCGAGCTTCTTGAGATCGAGATGATCGGTGCCGCGGCCGATCTCCTCGTCGCAGGTGAAGCAAATGCGAATCGGCCCGTGCGGGATTTCGGGATGGGCCAGCACTGATTCAACCGCATGCATGATGACGGCGACGCCCGCCTTGTCGTCGGCGCCGAGGAGCGTCGTGCCGTCGGTGGTCACAAGGGTCTTGCCGACGAGCGACGTCAGCTCCGGATTGTCGGCGACGCGAATCACTTTCGACGGATCGCCGGGCAACACGATGTCGCCCCCCGCATAATTGCGATACACGATCGGCTTGACGGCACGGCCGCTGGTCTCGGGTGACGTGTCAACATGCGCGATCCACGCGATGACGGGGGCGGGCTTCGTCTGCGTGGCGGGGATGGTACCCATGACGATGCCGTGCTCGTCCTGGACCGCGTCCTTGACGCCGAGCGCGAGCAACTCTTGGGTGAGAAGCCGGCCAAGTTCGAGCTGGCCGGGCGTCGAGGGATAAGTGGTGGATGCTTCATTGGCCTGGGTGTCGATTTGCACGTAGCGGCAAAAGCGGTCGAGCAGCATGTCGAATGGATCCGAAGGGAGGGAATCCCAGGGGTTCGCGGGTACGCTCACCTCTGGGCCTGCTGGCTATTTCTTGAGGCGAATCGTGATCGTCTGATCGATGGTCTGGTCGAAGTTGAGGTTATTGACGCCGAGCTGCATCTGCATCACCTGATTGGTGACGGTCTCGATCATTTGCCCGGTGGTGTTGTTGAACAGGATGTTGCCGCTCCCCTTGGAGTCCTTGAGCTTGATTTTGACTTCGGCTTTGGCATCAGCCTCGATCTGCATGTTCGGCTTGATGCCGATCTTGTCGAGCGTGGTTTTGTCTTTCTGGGTCGTGCCTTCGTAGGTGTAGGTATTCTCGGTGACGGTTTTGCCGAAGGGGGTTTTGTTCTCGGTCTTGTTGGTCCAGGTCTTGCCCTTGGTGACGGCGTCGTTCGGGAAGACGAGGCCGCTGACCATCGACTTGAACGATTCGGGGGTGATGGCGTTGCCAACCTTGTCGGCACCGGGGAGGTTCTTCATCGCCTTTAGCGTTGCCTCGGAGACCTTGAAGTCTTTCAATTCGCCGGTGGTGAGCATGGTGCCGGACATTTCCATGGCGCCGGTGGCCTTGACGATCTGGCTGAAGATCTTGCCGACAGCGTCATCGGGCTCGTCCTTCATGGCGGAGTCGACCTCGATTTGCCCGGTGGGGCCGTCCATCGACAGCTTGGCGTGCGTGACCTTGATTTCAAGCTTGGCGCTGCCGTCCTGGTTGACGTCGAGAATTTTCCAGGTCATGTCCATGGACATGTTCATCTTGGTATCGATTTCCATGTTCATGATGTTCATGGTCATCTTCATCTTCTGATCCATGACGTAGTTGAGCTTCTCGTCCTTCTTGAACTTGTAGCGCAACGTGGTCTGGCCGGACGCGGCCGAGGCGACAACCGCCACGCTCACGAGGCTCAGCAGAACAACCTTGATTCCATACCGCATGGGTGAACCCCTTATCTATAGAAGGACGGTTGGCACAACGGAACCTAAACATTTTCGCTGAGTTGTGGGACGATGACGAGAGAAAAATCCGAAATCTGAAACCACTTCTAGTGTCCCGTCAAGGCTTAGACATGACGGGCGCGGCTTGGACGGTTTGCTGTCCCCCGACCTCCGTCAATATCACTCGATTGGATTCTGTCCCGCAAGGCGGGAGCGTCGCATTCCCACACCGAAGATGAGCGGCTACGCTGCCCGCAACGACGCGGCCGAGCGCTCGTCGAAGACTTCCTTCAGGATCTTGCGGTATTCCTGCTGCATCATCTGATGCATGCCCGGCTGCACCTTCGTCACCGCCCGAATCGTCATGTCGCCGGGCGTCAGGTCGACCAGCCCCTTGATCTCGGTGTCGGCCAGCACCTCGCGGCGACGCTCGCGCATGCGCTTGCCCGCCTCGGCCATGTCGTGCATCACCTGTTGCAGATTCATACTCGCCGGCACCTTGATATCCACCACGGCGTTCACGTAGTCCTTCGAGAAATTGACGACCGTCTTGATCTGCCCGTTCGGGATGATGACGAGCTTGCCCGAATCGTCGCGGATGTGCGTCGTGCGGATGTTGATCGCCTCGACTTTGCCGAGGGCGTCGCCAATCTGCACGACATCGCCGACCAGGAACTGGTTCTCGAACAGGATGAAGAAGCCCGACACGAGATCGGTGACGAAGTTCTGGGCGCCCAGGCCGACCGCCAAACCGACAACGCCGGCGCCGGCGAGGATCGGCGTCGTGTCGACTTCGAAGACGCGCAGCATCATGATCGCGCTGCCGAAGTAGAGCACGTAACGCGACAGCGATTCCAGCAACGGCACCAGCGTGCGGCCTTTCTGGTCCTCGCCGTCCGCGGGCTCCTTGTACATGCCGAACGCTTCGTTGATGAAGACATGCAACAGCTCGATGATGACGCGCGTCAGAAAGAAGATGCCGATGCACTGGACAATCGCGGTCCCAAAGCGGGCGACGAAGGCGATGAAGTTGAGCGTCTCGGCACAGCGTGAGGCGGCGAAGATCCAGACCGCGGCCTCGAAGCAGCGTTCGCCGAGCGGGAACAGGCGAACGATGCGATCCCAGTAGCGATGGAAGCCGCCGCGATCGAGGTAGCGGTTGCCGATATTGGCGAACACATGGAACATGGTTCGGCAGCCGAGCGTCAG
>DASRSQ010000531.1:0-6026 GCA_035656475.1 Gemmataceae bacterium
GAGGCCAGTCGTCTCCAGCAGCTTGCTCAACCCGTGCAATGCGAGAAAGTGCGGCTGCAGCGGAATGAACACCTCGTCGGCGGCACAGAGCGCGTTGAGCGTCAACACGCCAAGCGACGGGGCACAATCCATCAGCACAAAATCGAACGCCTCGGCGTCCGCCTGCAACAGGTCGCGCAGAATCACCTCGCGGCCCACGACGCCGGCCAGCTCCACCTCCGCGGCAGCGAGATTGATGTCGGAGCGGACGACCCAGAGATTTTCATCGGCCTGCTGACGCACGTCGGCGAGCGGCCGGTTCTCGATGAGGACCTCGTACATCGACGGCGACTGGCCATCGGGCTCGATGCCAAGGTGGGTGGAGGCGTGAGCCTGCGGATCGAGATCGAGAATGCAGACGCGTTTGCCGGCCCGCGCGAGCGCGGCGCCGAGATTGACGGAAGTCGTCGTCTTGCCGACGCCCCCCTTTTGATTCAGAATCGCGATCCTTCGCATGTTGAACCTCCATCCTTGGATGAACCCGCCGGATTATAGATAGGAGCGCGATTTCGCGATACCCCGAATTTTAGGGAAGACAATCGCTTGATTGACGCGGGCAGGCGACAGGGTATAATGCTGGCAATCACCCGCCGTCCCAGGACGAGTCCGATGAACAAGCCGATGCTGCTCGCTGTGCTCGGGATCGCCGCCTTTCTGCCCATTCAAGCCGACGCCTGTTCCATTCCCGTGTTTCGCTACGCCCTCGAACGATGGGACCTCACGCGCTACGAAATCCTCGTCTACCATCGGGGGAAGTTGCCCGCGGATCTCGCCAAGACGCTTGCCGCCTGGGATAACGCTCCGAACAAGGCCAACATCGACATCTCCCTTCTTGATCTCGACGGTGACATCAAACCAGACCTGCTCAAGATTTGGCAAGATCAAGAAGGGGATCCCAAGACGCCGTGGATGGTCGTGCGCAACAAGGAAGCCAGTACTAAGTTCGCGTGGGCCGGCCCTTGCAACGTCGCCAACTTCAATAGCGTGCTCGATTCGCCGATTCGGCGTGCCATCCTCGCCCACCTCACGCGCGGAGCCTCGGGCGTCTACGTTTTCATGACGGGCGAGGACGCCGAGCAGGATCGTGCCGCCTTCGCGATGGTGAAGGAGACGCTGCAGGTGATCGAGAAGAAGATCACGCTGCCCGAGCAGACCAAGGAAGGCCCGCAGATGATTCTGCCGCTGCCGCTCAGGGTGTCGCTGCCGTTGTTGGTGCTGGATCGCACGAAGCCGGATGAGGCCTTGTTCGTCAAGCTGCTGTTTGGCACGGAGGAAGGGCTGGACAAGGTGAAGGGCCCGATTCTGTTTCCGATCTTTGGCCGGGGCCGGGTGATGTGCAGCCTGAGCGGCGATGAGTTGCTCGACAAGAATATCCTGATCACGGCGAAGTTCCTGTGCGGCGCGTGCTCGTGCGAGTTGAAGGCGGCGAATCCCGGTGTCGACATGCTGATGTCGGCGAACTGGAATGAGATCTTCGACTGCCTGTTCGAAGACAAGCAATGCATGGTGATGCCGGCGGAGACGTTCGCCGCGTTGCCGGGCGACGCGTTCAAGGCTGCGCCCTCGATTGCGCCGGCGCCCAAGTGTTGCGAGCCCGAGACGCCGTCGGCGACGGAAGAGATCGAATGTCACGAATGCCGCGTTTGCCAGTTCGATTGCCCGATTGCCCGCAACTGGCAGTGGATCCTGTCGGGCGTCGCAGGCGCGATGCTGACGGGCGCCGGCATCTGGACATTCTGCCTGTTGCGAAAGTAATACGAGCGCAGCCGAGGCGCACCGCTCGTAGCAACAAGCTGCTGGCACTCCTGGCCTCGTATGCGCTCGACCTGCCCAACGGTCTATCCCCTTTCAACATCGAATTAGGTCTGCCTCCATGTTGTCTCGTTTCTCTCCCGCCATTCTCGCGCTCGGCTCCCTTCTGGCTCTCGCGGGTCTGGTCGGCGCGCTCTACGTCATTAGCAATCCCGGGCACACTGCCCGCGACGCCGCGCCCCCGCTCGAGATCTATTGCGCCGCCGCCATGGCCAAGGTGGTTGAGGTGATTGGCAAAGACTACGAAGTTGAGTACGGCCAGAAAGTCAATTTCCATCCCGGCCCATCGCAAGCGATTCTCGTTCGGCTCGAGGAGTCGAAAAAGGGGGATCTCTTTCTGCCAGCCGACGACAGCTATGTTAGCGCCGCCGAGAAAAAGCAACTCGTCAGCAATATCTACAACGTCGCCACCATGCAGGCGGTCGTCATCGTGCGGCCTGGGCTGGGGCGCGAGATCAAGACGTGGTACGATTTCCTCGCCACGGGCAGCAATCTCGGCCTTGCCAACCCCGACGCCACCGCCATGGGCAAGCTGACCAAGCGCGAACTCCAGGGGCTCGGCCTCTGGGCCGGGGTCGAAGCGGTGAAGCCGTCCTATCTCGGCGATATCAACGAAGTCGGCAATAGCGTCGCCCTCGTCGGCTCGAGCGACGTCGGCATCACCTGGGACCCGCTTGCCCACGCTCTCCAGCAGAAGAAGCCGGGCCTCAAGATCGTCCGCCTCAAGGAGCTCGCCGGGATCAACGCGCGCGTCAAGATTGCGCTCGTCAAGGCGTCCACGCAGCCCGAACTCGCCAAGCGCTTCGTCACCTTCCTGCGTGCCAAGGGCAAAGGCGCCGACCGCCTCAAGGAGGCTGGCTACGCCGACGTCGATGAAGCGGAGGCCATGGACGGCAAACAGGAGCTCGTCGTCTACGCCGGCTCGATGCTCCGCCCCGCCATCGAGGAATCGCTCAATGATTTCGAGAAGATCTACAAGTGCCGCGTCAGCCGCATCTACAACGGTTGCGGCATCCTCGTCGGCCAGATGCAAGTAGGGCAAGTTCCCGATATCTACTTCGCCTGCGACACCAGCTTCATGGTCAAGGTCAAGGACAAGTTTGAGGCCGCCACAAGCGTGTCCAACAACCAGCTCGTCATTGTCGTCCACAAGGGGAATCCAAAGAACATCCGCACTCTCGCCGACCTCGGCAAGCCGGGACTGCGCGTCGGCATTGGCCACGAACAGCAATGCGCGATGGGCGCCCTGACCAAGGAGACCTTCCTGCGCACTGGCACCTACGGCAAGATCGCCAAGAACGTTATCGTGCAGTCGCCGACCGGCGATTTCCTCGTCAACCAGATGATGGCCGGCGGGGAAAAAGGGCTCGATGTCGTCGTCGCCTATCGCAGCAACATCATCCCGTATACCGACAAGGTCGAGGGGATTCCGATCGAGGGCATCGCGTGCGCCTTGCCGCAACAACCGATTGCGGTCGCCCGCAGCAGCAAGCATCCGGAGCTGAGCCGACGTCTCGCGGAGTTTCTGCAGACGCGCGAATCACGCGAACGCTTCGAGAAGTTTGGCTTCGGCTGGGAAGTCAAGGAAGTGGAGTGACCGCGAGCCCCAGCCTCGTCCGCCTGCGAGCCTCGTTCCTCACGCCGTTTGGAAACGCATCAAGGGAAACTCCGTTTCCCGTCTCGACCAATTCTGCGATAGTATTTTTTTGCCGCCGACAGGACCAGTCGGGAAACGGACTTTCCAAAGTCGCGTTCCCGAGGGAGTTCGGGAACGAGGGAATCGGAACCAGAGCGTGCGGTAATTAATGTTAGGGGGGCCGTGTAACCGATATAGACGATACAACCGGAAAAACCGGCGCAGGTTAACGCGCCTGGGTTCGCCAGATAGCCCAGATGTCGGGGAAGTCGTCTATGTCCGCGAAAAAGTGGATTACTGCCGCATTTCTGGTGCTCTTCGCGGGCTGCACATTTCCGGTGCGCGAAGATGTCGACCAGCTCGTGTGCCGGCGCAGCATGACCGGCTTCGACATGTTGCCGGAACGCGAATTGGCGACCGAAAAGCTCGATGAACCTTCCGCCAAGGGCGGTTCTCAGGATCCCAAGAAGAAGCGGACCATTCAGGATCGTCTGCCGGTCAACAAGGACATTCCGGGTGCGGAAGTGCCGCCGATCGTCATCCCGCGTGTCGGGAAGGACGAATATCGGACCATGATCGAGAAGGTGATCGGGCAGTACTTCCCCGATATTCCGAAGGTGGATCGCGATCAGGATTTTCCCCTGGGCCCGGACGGTCGGCCGTTGACCTTGTCGGACCTGCAACAGATTGCCTTCGCGAACAATCCAGTGCTGCGTCAGGTGGCGGCCGACGTGCAGGCGGCACGCGGCATGGCCATCCAGGCCGGCATGTATCCGAATCCGTATGTCGGCTATCAGTCGTCCTCGGCCGGGCCCGGCGGCGGACCGATCGTCGGCATGATCGTCGGCCAGACGATCAAGACGGGGGGCAAGCTCAAGCTCGCCCAGGCTGCCGCCATTGCCGATCTCCGTGCCGCCGAGTTCGCCTATCAAAAAGCTGAGGCCGATCTCCTCAGCAATATCCGCGCTCACTATTACGCCGTGCTGGTGGCCCAGGAAACGATCCGCGCCAATCGCGGCGTCGTCGAGTTGACCGACGAAGTCTATCGCGTGATGGTCGATCAGCTCCGCGTCGGCGAGGTATCGCCGTACGAACCGAACCAGCTCGCGGTGTTCGCGGAGCAAGCCCGGCTGGCGCTGGTGCAATCGCGCAACACGCGTCACCTGGCCTGGCGTCAGCTTGCCGCCGCGATGGGTGTGCCGCACATGCCGCCGGTGGCGCTGGCGGGGAACGCCAATCGGCCGGTGCCGAAGCTCGACTTCGAGAAGGCTCTCGCGCATATTCTGAGCAAGCATACCGACGTACTGGCGACCGACGCGAGCATCGAGAAGGCCCGGCAGAATCTGCGTCTGGCTCAGGTAACGCCATATCCTGACGTATCGGTGCAAGCCGGGCTCGCCAACGATTTGACGCCGCCGGGTCCTAGTCGGCTGGTCACGTCGCTGCAAGTGAGCGTGCCGATCCCGCTGTGGGACCGCAACAAGGGCAATATCATGCAGTCGCAGGCGGCCCTGGTGCGGGCGAACGAAGAGCCTCACCGCGTCCAGGCTGACCTGACGGCGCGCTTCTCCGAGGCGTACAACCGCTACGAGACCAACCGCGTCCTGCTCGAAATCTATCGCAAGCAGATCCTGCCCAAGCAGGTGCAAGCCTTCCGCGGCGCCGTGCTCGTCCACTTCGGCATCGACGCGGGCAAGGTGTCCTACTCCGATCTCGTGCAATCCGAACAGAACCTGGTCGCCGTCATCCCGGCGTATCTCGCGGTGCTGGCGAATCAATGGCAAGCGGTGGTCGATGTGTCGAACCTGCTGCAGACGGACCAGCTTTATCAGATGGCCGAGCAGGTGGCCCGCGAGCCAGAGATCAACCTGGAGGAGCTGCTGCGTTTGCCGTGCCATCATCGCTGCCCGGCGTCGGCATCGATCGGTACGCCTGCGGGTTTCGGGCTCGAGCCGGTCGTGCCGGTGCAGGAACGTCCGCAGCCGATCGGTCCGAGACCGGAGCGTCTGCCGCAACCGGCGCCGGAACGGCCCGTGCTGCCCGCGGTCTCGAACCAGTCGCCGCAGCTTTTGGCGCCGACGGCAACGGGAGACAGGTGATCCGTGGTGCAGGCGGCTCGCCTGCACAGAAGCGGCAACGACGTGTGTCCATAGGCAAGCGAACGGCCTGCGTCCTGAGCCGCTGCACGGAATGTGCAGGCGAGCCGCCTGCAGCACGGACGATTGCCGATGGGGGCAGGGCGCTTACAGGTCAGGCCTCGCCGAGGCCAACGAGGATAGGGAATGCGTCGCATTGCGTTAGCTTTGATCATGGCCCTGGCCTGGACGCCGCTGTGCCTGGCACAGGCGCCGAACCCGGTCAGCGGCGCGCTCGGCCTGGCGCCGGGGCGCAATCTGCCGCCTCACGCGGTCGCCGATTCGCTCGAAGACCGCAATGACGGCGTCCTCGTCGGTCATCCATTCCTCGATGGGCCCGATCCCAATCGCCTGTCCTGGTTCGCAAGCGCCGATATCGCCCTGCTCTATTCGAATGTCAGCAA
>DASRSQ010000532.1:0-3150 GCA_035656475.1 Gemmataceae bacterium
ATCAGGCCGCTTGGCAACAGTTCATTGAAAAGACTGCGGGATCCATCATCGACCCGACATTTGTGCGGCATCCGCAGGGCGAAGTCGAGGAGCGAGATCCGCTGCCGTGAAATACCTTTTCGATACTAACACGTGTGTCCAGTATCTTCGTAAGGGAATTACCTCCCCGGTTGCAGTCAAACTGGCTGCTACGAGTCCAGGCGAAGTGGTGCTGTGTTCGGTAGTGGTAGGAGAATTAGTGTTTGGCGCATTACGCAGCCAGAACATTCACAAAAGCATCGCGGATGTGCAGACTTTTCGCGCAGGCTTTCAGTCGCTGCCGCTCGATGATGACGTTGCCGAAACATACGCACAGGTGCGTGCGGATCTTACGGCGAAGGGAACCCCGATCGGCCCAAATGACATGTTGATTGCCGCCATTGCATTGCGACACGGCTTGATCCTGGTCACGCACAACACTAGTGAGTTTGGCCGCGTTGTGGGCTTGTCGCTTGAAGACTGGCAAATTTGAGGGACGTTATGAGCGATAACAATATCCTCTCGCGCCGCGACCTACTCACGCGCTGCGGCGCCGGCTTCGGCATGATCGGGCTCGCCAACGTCCTCGCCGCCGCCGATGCGCCGGCGCCGAATCCGCTCGCGCCCAAGACGCCGCATCATCGGGCCAGGGCGAAGCATATCATCCATCTTTACATGAACGGCGGGCCGTCGCAGGTCGATACGTTTGATCCCAAGCCGGCCCTCGCAACCTTTGCGGGCCAGCGGCCCGCTAGCATTGCGAACTATCGCACCGAGAACGCGACCGTCGGCCTCAAGCCGTCCCCGTTCAAGTTCCCGCGCTGCGGGCAATCGGGATTGCCGATCAGTGAGATTTTTCCGAACGTGGCCCGGTTCGCTGACGATCTCTGCGTCATTCGCTCGATGCACACCGATATCCCCAATCATGAGCCTTCGATGTTCATGATGAACAGCGGCCATCTCCAAGCGCTGCGTCCCAGCTACGGCTCGTGGCTGCTGTACGGGCTGGGCACCGAGAATCAGAACCTGCCTGGCTACATGGTCATGTGCCCGGGATTGCCGGTCAACGGCGCCGCCAACTGGGGCAGCCGCTTCTTGCCTGGCGTCTACCAGGGCTGCCACATGAATCTGCCGCTCGGCTATGATGCCCGCACGGTGCTGCCGTACTTGCAAAATCAGCACCTGAGCTCCGATAGCCAGCGCCGGCAACTTGACTTCATTCAGCGTCTCAACGCGATGCAAGCGGAGCGGCGCGGCAGCAACGCCCTGCTGGATGCCCGTGTCGCCTCGCTGGAGATGGCGTTTCGCATGCAGACCGCCGCTCATGAGGCGTTCGATCTGAGCCAGGAAACGCAAGCGACCAAGGAAATGTATGGCTACGAGAGCAACCGCAACGTCTTCGCACAAAACTGCCTTCTCGCGCGCCGCCTGATCGAGCGTGGCGTGCGCGCGATCCAGATTTACTCCGGTGCCGGCCAACCGTGGGACACACACGGCAACAACGATGGCCAGCATCGCAATCTCGCCGCAGGCGTTGACCGAGGCATCGCCGCCCTGTTGCAAGATCTGAAGCAGCGCGGCCTCTTGGATGAAACCATCGTCCTGTGGGGCGGCGAGTTCGGCCGCACGCCGGCATCACAAGGAGGCGATGGCCGCGATCACAATCACTGGGGCTTCAGCGTCTGGCTCGCCGGCGGCGGCTTCAAAGGCGGCATGGCCTACGGCGCCACCGATGAGTTCGGCTTCCGCGCTGAAGAAAAGCGCATGCATCCGCACGACCTGCATGCCACCATCCTGCACCAGATGGGCCTCGATCACGAACGCCTCACCTTTCGCTACAGCGGCCGCGACCATCGCCTCACCGACGTCGAGGGGCAGGTAATACGAGAAATCATTGCCTGACATCGACCAGCAGACACCCTACAGTTACGGCCGCGCATTGCTCTTCTGACCATCGAATCCGCCACGGACTTGATGTAGCCCCCTGCGCCGTGAGTCCGAATCGCAAGCGAGGGATTTTTCGTCGGCTCGCAGGATCCTCGCTCGCGCTTCGGGTTTGTCCTCACTGCGCCGTGACGCAGAATCAGCGGACCAGTTTGTTGATCGTGACCGTGATGCCGTTGCTAGTCGTTGTCGCGCCGGTGGTCAGGTCGGTGGCGGAGATGGTGAACGTTCCGGCCGACTGCAGCGTGACGGTGAAGGTAGCAATCCCGTTGACCAGCGTGATGGTGGGCATGTTCGCCAGCGGATCGTCGGTGAAGAGATCCAGCGTGGTGTTGGCGCCATTGCCGAACTCGTCCTTGCCGGTGACCGTGACGGTGAACGGGGTGCCCGCGATGGCGTTCTGCGGAACACTGATGGAAAGATTGGTGGCGGCAGCGCCAACGACGGTGATGTTCTTGGTGCCGGTGATCGTGCCGTTGAGAGTATCGCGTGCGGTGATCGAACGCGTGCCGGCCGAGGTGAGCGTGGCGCTGAACGTGCCGACGCCGTCGATGAGCGTGGCATCGGCCGGCAACAGGGTGCTGAGCCTGGTATCACTGCTGGAGAAGGTGACGGTGCCGCTGTAGCTGTCGGCGGTATTGCCGAAGATATCCTGGGCGGCGACGGTGAAAGTGAAGCCGATGCCAGCAGTCGCGGACGGAGGCGCGCCCGTGATGGCGAATTTGGTGGCGGCCCCGGCGGTGACGGTCACCGTGCTCGTCGACGTGCCGGTGATGCTGTGATTCGAGAAATCGCTGGCGGTGATGGTCTGATCCCCGATCGTCTTCAGAATCACGCTGAAGGTCCCGACGCCGTGAGTGAGCTTAACCTTGTTGACGCCGAACGTCGCCTTCGGATCGCTGCTGCTGAAGAGGACCATGCCCGTGTACCCCGTGGCGACGTTCTCGGAGGCGTCGAGGGCGGTGACGGCGAACGTCACGCTCGCGCCGGCGCCAACGGTCATCGAGGCGAGCTGGACGTTGTAGTGGGTGGCGGCAGTGCTGACGGCGATATTGTTGCTGACAGCCGAGATCGCGCCGCTGCTGGCCGTGATGGTTTGCGTGCCCGAGGTGCGGAAGATCACATTGAACGAGCCGACGCCATTCTTGACCGCCACGGTGGCGGGAAGAGTGGCGCTGCCATCGCTGG
>DASRSQ010000533.1:0-4961 GCA_035656475.1 Gemmataceae bacterium
GAGACAGTGAGCGGGAAAGTGCAAACGGTCGAACTCGTTGCCGGTGTGGAAAAAGTGGAGAACCGTTTCCTTTTCCTTGGTGGGCACGAGGGGGCCCGTATCGTTTTTGTCGATGGGGATTTTGATACTGAATTCTTCATTGCGTTTTTCGATGTTGCCTCGCACGTCTTCGGGAGTGGCGCTGCCGCGAACGAAACCGATGAAGCCGAGCGTGAGGCCGAGAACCACGCCCATGGCGAGTTCGTGCCTGAGCACGCGGAACCAGTCAGCGAGCGTGACCTGTCCGAGCGCCATGGCACGCGTGATGAGCGTGGCCGCCTGCGATCCAGAGTTGCCGCCCGTCGAAATGCAGAGCGGCACAAACAGGGCAAGAACCACGACGCGGTTGATCGCTTCATCGAAATACGACAGCGCGGTAAACGTGAACAGTTCGGCAACGAACAGGCACGCGAGCCAGAAGGCTCGCTTGCGCCATACCGTCACGAAGTTGGCGGTCAGATAATTCTCGGCGATCGGGCCGACGGCGCCCAGGCGATGCACGTCCTCGGTCGCTTCCTGCACGACCACGTCCATGATGTCGTCGTGTGTGATGATGCCGACCATTCGGCTCTGCTCGTCGACAACGGGGCAGGCGATGAGGTCATACTGGGCCATCGTCTTGGCGACCTTGTCGCGATCATCCGTGTTGCGGACCGTGACGACCTGTTCCTCCATAAGATCGCGAATCAAGGCATGGCGCGGGGCAAGGATCAAATCGCGCAGCGACAACACGCCGAGCAGCCGGCGTTGTTCGTCAAGGATGAAGATGTAGTAGATGGTCTCGCGATCGGGCGCCTGCAAGCGGAGGCGATCGAGCGCCTCGGACGCCGTCAGGTTGGGCGGCAGCCAGGCGTAATCGGTCGTCATGATCGCGCCGGCGGTGTTCTCGCCTTGCCGGGCAAGCGTCGCAATGTCGCGGCGATCCGCTTCATCGACGAGCCGGAGCAAGCTTTCGACCACGCGCGGCATCAACCGGCGCAAGAGATCCACGCGATCGTCGTGCGACATCAGCTCGATCAATTCGGCCATGTGCTCGCGGCCGGTCCCCTCGACCATCTGCACCTGCCAGTCGATCGGGAAATACTCGAAGATGACCGCCTGATGCTTGATGCTGGTGTTCTTGAGGAAGCGCCAAACCTGATCGACCGGCAGATCGCCGGTCAGCGCCTCGGCGACCGTGGCGGGATGCAGCGAATCGATGAAGACCTTGATCGCTTCGGGATTATTCTCTTCGAGCAGATACTTCACTTCCGGCGTGAACAACGTGTGCATGAGGGCTATCCCTATGACTTCGTTTAGCCGCCGCTCGCAGAGCGGCGCGGACCGAATCGACACGGCCGCGCCGCTCTACGAGCGGCGGCTAAACTTCGATCAGCAAATTATCGATCAGCCGCGTCGTGCCGAGAAACACCGCCAGCGCGATCAGCATCTTGCCCTGCACGCGCTCGACCGGCTGCAAATGCTCCCAGTCGACGACCGCGATATAGTCGATGCGAGTGCCGGGCGTCGCCTCGATCAGCGTGCGAGCGCGGGCGATGAGCACGTCGGTTCGGCGTTCGCCTGCGTCGATCCCGGACCGCATCACTTCGAGGGCGCGATGCAGGATCGTGGCATGCCTGCGTTGGTCGGCGTCCAGATACGCGTTGCGCGAGCTGAGTGCCAGGCCGTCCGGCTCGCGCACGATCGGGCAGATCTTGATGTCGGTCGGCACGTCGAGATCGCGCGTCATCTGCAGGAGGACCCGCGCTTGCTGGGCGTCCTTCTGCCCGAAGTACGCGCGGTGTGGTTGCACGATGTTGAACAGCTTCAGCACCACCGTGGCGACGCCGCGAAAGTGGCCGGGCCGCGACGCGCCGCACAATCCCTTTTGCAATTCCTGCACCTCGACCCATGTCTGGAACGACGGAGCATACATGATGTTCGGGGTCGGATGGAAGATGAGATCGACGCCTTCATCCTGGCAAATCTGCACGTCGCGCTCGAACGGCCGCGGATAGCGCGACAGGTCCTCGTTGGGCCCGAACTGGCTTGGGTTGACGAAGATCGACACCACGACGAAATCGTTGTCCGCCCGCGCCGCCCGGATCAGACTTGCGTGCCCCGCGTGCAACGCCCCCATCGTCGGCACCAGGCCGATGTCCTTGCCCGCGGCGTGGGCCGCCGCGATGGCGCGGCGCGTTTCGTCGATTGTCTTCGTGACTATCATCCGGTCGCTCCGACCCCCGGGAAGCGCTGCGATCATCCCGGGGCCTGGGATTTCAAATGCACCATCTCCAGATACGATCGCGGCTCCGCCGCCGGCAGGGCCAGCTCGCGCACCACCTCCAACAACACCGTCTGCGCATCATCCTTCCGCGCCGGCTCCGCGACGATCTCGACTTCGATGAACTTGCCAAGCGTCTCCACCTCGTCCAGGCACGCTTGCAGATCGAACCCAGAACGCTGGAATTCGTAGATCGTCCGCCGCTTTTGCACGACGGCCGTTGGCCGATAGCCGAGATGTTGCACCATGCGGCAGAATTTATCGGCGCCGACGTTGCCCGCTTCCAGGCCGATCTCGATCTCGGTGCGCGTCTTCGTCGGTCCGCCCTGCTTCGGCCCCTTGTAGGTGACGCGGTTCTCGTTGCCGATCGAACGCAGGCGAAACGCCTCGTCCGTCCTGGCGAAGTCGCGATCCGGCGCGTTGAAATAGCGGTCCGCCTCCTCGATCGTCGGCTGCGCCGAGGCGTTCCACGCACGTAGCTTCGCCACCACCGGCCCGAAGTCGGCAACCGGAAACTTCATTTCGATCTCGAGCATGGCACCCCTCCGCCCCGGGCGGCAATCACCGCGTCTTCCGCCACGACGCTCCTTGTAGTAGAATTAGCGTATTGACGACGTTCAACCAGCCGAGTTGAGGAGCGCATGAGCGAATTTCATACGGTGTGCAAGCTGCAAGACCTCAAGGAGAACGAGGGCAAGACCGTCGCGATCGGACATCGCATGGTCGCCGTCTTCAGCGTCGACGGCCAACCGTACGCCATCGACGACACCTGCCCGCACATGGGCGCGTCCCTCGCCGGCGGCCACGTCGAGAACGGCATCGTCACCTGCCCCTGGCACGCCTGGCGCTTCCGCGTCACCGACGGTGTCTGGGCCGACAACCCGCGCATCAAGATCGGCTGCCACCAGGTCCGCGTCGTCGGCGACGACGTGCAGGTCCACATCGCGGACCCCAAAGCGGAGAAACGTCCATGAGCCGACACCTATTCGTCGCATTGCTGCTGCTCGGTACGTCGGTCGTGCCTGGCCTGAGCCAGAACACGGGCGGCCCGCGCATCGTGCCCAAGCTGGAGCCGATCGCGGAGACGCGCCTGCTCATGGAGGGCCTGGCCCACTCCAACTTCCGCGGCCTGGAACGTAACCTGAAGAAGAATCCGATCGACGATCAGAGCTGGGTCTACGCCCGCGGCCAGGCCCTGCTGATCGCGGAGTCCGCCAACCTATTGATGCTGCGTCCGCCCAAGAATCAGGGGGAACCGATCTGGTTCGACCGCAGCATGGACCTACGCACGAAGGCCCTGGCACTGGCGCAAGTCCTGTCGAAGAAGGACCTGGACAGCGCGAAGGCATCGATGCGCGACCTGGCCAACAGTTGCAACCGCTGCCACCAGTCGTTTCGCGTGCCGGTCGACATTGTGCCGTTCGCCCCGCCGGAGCCGACGCCGTTGCGGAAGGTGTGATAAAAGACATTCCAGGACTTCCCGAGCCAGAAATTGCAAGGTTACGTTGGCCAGGTATCCAGGCTGATGTGTGTCCAGTGTTGGTTGTAATCCGGGTGTGTTATGACTGCCAAACTGAAAAAACCTGCGCAGACTAATTTCAAAATAGTAATCTCTTGGCGAAGGTCTTGTCCCTCCGCTGGTTCTGTCCACCGTATCTATGATCGCCTCTCGGACAGGTATGGCAAGGAGGCAATATTCTTTGATCTTGAAAGCATGAGAGTAGGGAATTTTCCAGATCAGATTAGTCAAGCGATTGGTCATGCGTCCGTATTGCTGGTTCTTGTAGGTAAAGAATGGGCGGGAAAGGATGGGGCGATTGACCGAATCATGGATCCGAGGGATTGGGTTCGCCAAGAAATTAGTGCCGCGTACGAACGATATAGAAAGAACAAGGAAACGTCAATCAAGCTCATCGTGGTTTCAATTGATAAGGCTATTGTTCCGCGCCACCCTGACTTAGAGGCTGTACCTTCCCTTAAGCACCTTGTTTTCAACCATGCGCTGCCAATAAGTGGAGATCGCGAGCTGGGAGGAATTGATAAGTTGATAGAGTGCCTGGACAAGCATGTGCCAGCGAAGAATCGGTTTTGGAATCTTGCCACTCTGGCCTCCGTGTTTGTTATGTTATTTCTCTTATTGCTGAGTGCGTTCTATATTAATTCTTGGCCTCAATCGGGCAATTTGCCCGTTGAGAAGACTTCGTCGGAAAAATCCGACAAATCGTCGCCAGTTGTAAAAGGGGACATTTCAAAGTCGCAGGCGAAGAAGAATGGTGATGTTGTCATAACCTCTAATGCCATCAAAAGTGTGGCAAAGAAGAAAGACGGGGAGGGTTTTGTTCTTCCTCTTCCAAACATTGCCAATGTTGCAGGGTGGCCTGATTTCGACGCAGCGTTCGATAAAGGAATGAGTAAACAATATGTAAAAATCCATAAACACGGTTGGATCGGACTCAATACGGGAACATTTGTTGTTCCGGGATCACCTAGAATCGATGAACAGGGTCATTGCGTGTTCAAGATCAAGGCCTACGAAGGGCCGCCGAGCTTTAGCGCAAACAAAGGCGTTGTCGGCTTGAAGTGGAGCTATAAGTTGGCGTCTGGAGAGGCCAAGACTGGCGAAGTGTCTGAGGATGGCCAATTGGTTGACCTCTCGGGC
>DASRSQ010000534.1:0-3229 GCA_035656475.1 Gemmataceae bacterium
TCGAATCCGAGTTGGGGGCATCGGCTTTCTTCAGATTCCGCCTCGCGACGGACACCCTTGCCTAGCCTTGCGGTCCGGGCCATCCCCGCCCGCAGAGGACTCGCACCTCCTGAAGCAGACCATACCTGGCACACAATGAAAAAGGCGCCTGATTTCCAGGCGCCTTTGCAATTCGGTCGTGCGGTCTAATTGGGCATTGGCATTGGCGGGGGCGGTTGAGGTTGCGGCATCGGCGGGAGAGGACGTACGGGAGGCGCCATCGGGTTGGGCGCAGGATTCGGCACCGGCATCGGCGGCATCGGATAGATACCTGGGTTCGGCATTGGCGGGACGATGCCCGGGTTCGGGTTGGGACCCGGTCCCGGGAGTGGCGTCAACCCGGGAATGCCCGGATTCGGTGTGCTCGCCAACGATTTTTCCGCGTCCTGCCGGGCACGTTCCTTTTCGAAAAACGTCTGCAGGTTGCTGTTGTCAAGGTTCTTCCCCTCCATCATCTCAAGCCAATTCGCGGCCATGTTCTTGACCTTGGTGTCATCGAGCAACTGCGGATTTCTTGCGTCGGCCATGTTGAACGCCCGCGCGAAACAGCCTTCCAACACGCTGGGACTCAAATCCATGTCACGCGGCAGCTTGTCGAGCTCTTTGCCATACTTGAATAGGTAATCGAGCTGACGCTTCTGCGATAGATAGTAGACGTATGCCCACGACGAGCTGCGGGCGACCTCCCAGGCGTTCTTGATCTTCTTCCGGTTATCGTCGTTGCGTGCATTCCGGTACTGGGTTTCGAGTTTGCGCGGAAGCTCGAAATACCGATCGGAGATGACGCTGGTCAGCACCACGTCCGCATTCTTGAAATCGCGGTGCGTGGCGCGAAGGTGCTTGAATGATATCAAGTGCACGCAGTTGCGTTCGCCGATGGTCGGGAAGGCGCCCCCCACCGGGTTCTCGAAAAATGCTGCCAAACCTTCGACAATCCAGTCCGGCACCTGCACGTTGCGCGGGAACATGCCCGATGCGACCAGAAGTTGCCGCACCCCTTCATTGGAAATGGTGTGGCGATCCGACTGGTCTTCAAGCGAGGCACACAACAGTACGGCGGTCTGGGCCGCGCTGATGTAGATGGCTGCGCCACCGGATTGCTTGTGCGTGTTGATCTCTCCATTGAGAAGGCTCTCACGGGTAATGGTGCGCGAGAATCCCATCTGATTTAGCTTGTTATTGGCCTCCGCCAGCTTCGTGGTGATCAGCGTGTCCAGCTCCGCGTAGTTCGGATCATCCACGCACGGCTTGCTCGACATCACAATCACATTGTCGCGCTGCGGCGTGAAACCATCGGCCACCTTGGGCAGCGAACCCCACTGGACATGTCGGCTGTTGAAGTCTTCCTTGGAGCCAGTCACGACCGCGATCAGGCGATACTTGGGCAGCTCCGGCTGCAATGTCACGTTCTTCTCGACCGCGAACCAGTAGTAGAAGGTCTCCAGCGTTCCCTCGAGCAAATTCAGGCGCCGACGCACGCTCGCCTCGGCGCGCGGGTCCTCGCCGAATTGCGGGGCGTAAATCGTGTAATGCCCCTTCTTGCTGTGATTCTCCCGGTAACCATTGGACGCCAGCTCCTTGAGCAGATCACGCTGCATGGGATCCGTGTCTTTGAACGGCGACGCCAGTCCCTTCTTGACTTGCAGATATCGCTTGACGATGGCGTGCTTTTCGTTGATCTTGACGGCCTCATCCATTACCTCGTGGAATTTCTTCACCTGGCCGCGCGACAAGGTCCAGCGGGCGAGGTTAAGCATGGTCTCGATGTTCTTTTCCTTCTTCTCCTTGGTGAACTTAGAGCTGAATTCGTTGGAGAAGGTGTCCGCGACGACGCGAGGAGCGCCCACCATGGGGAAGTACGGAGAGAAGACGGGAATCCAAATATTCTTGCCCCACTGGGTGTCGCAAGTCACGATGCCGCCCATCGGGGTCGGTTGGATTTGTTTGGATACCTTACTGACCTCCACGAGGGCAGTGATCCATTTGGGGTTGGGGTCTTCCGGGTAAAACTTGTCAAAGGGATTGGCGTTCGGATCCGGAACACCCCCCTGAGCTCCTGCGCCTCCCACGGCGCCGGCTGCTCCGACGCCACCCACGGCGCCATACGCTCCCGCGGCGCCTGCGGCGCCATACGCCCCCGAGGCTCCCATCGGTCCGGGACCGCCCATGAAGCCGGCCACGCCACCGCGCTGCATGCCAGGCGCAGGCTGGCCCATGAAGCCGCCGGGGATTCCTGGTTGGGGCTGGGGAAAGCCGCCGCGCTGTCCCATGGCGGCGCCGCCCATCGCCCCCATGGCGCCGGGCGCGCCCATGGCGCCCGCCGCTCCCACCGCGCCGGCGTTGCCAATTGGCATGCTTGGCATGAAGCTGAGCTGATTGAGGTTGATCTTGAGGAGAACGTAGTCGGCCGAGGCAGTGCCGGCGCTGGCGAAAAAGAGCGCGGCGAGAAACAGGCTTCGCTTCATGACGGATGAACCTCCGTGAGGACGTGCCCAACTCTATCGTCCCATTCTCCCGATTGTTGGCACGACCTGCAACGGGAATCTGCTAGATTTCCTATTTTTTGCCGCAATCTCTCTTTGCATTCGTCGATGCGAGGACTATGCTGGCCGTTACATCAACTCTCTTTTGACACAGCGTGAAAGGCGGTGCCTCATGAGCTTCAAATGGGATCGGGTCCATGTCTGGTCATGCGAGATCACCGATCAACCCGGCAGCGTCGCAGCGAAGCTCGCTCACCTGGCGCAGGCCGATGCCAACCTCGAATACATCTTCACCAAGCGTCTCCCGAACAAGCCAGGCTTCGGCATTCTCTACGTCGCTCCAGTGACCGGCCCAGCTCAGGTGCGTGCCGCCAAGGCCGCCGACATGCACGAAACCGACTACCCGATCGTTCGCCGCATCGAGGGGGACAACGAAGCGGGCCTCGCTCACCACGTGACACAGCAATGGGCGATCGCCGGCATCAGCCTGCAAGGCCTGACGATGGCGGTGCTCGGCGAGCGCTTCATCGGCTACGCCGCGTTCGATACGGTCAATGACGCCAACCGCGCCGCTCAGATCCTCGCCGACCTCGGCCTCGCCGCCGCAGCGGAGGTCAAAGCCAACGGCAATCACAAATAAACGAAAACGCCGCTAGCGGTTTCACACTCGCTGAAATCATTCCAGCGAGCGCGAAGCCGCAAGCGGC
>DASRSQ010000535.1:0-3273 GCA_035656475.1 Gemmataceae bacterium
TCGGCTCGTATTGACCAGGAGCGAATCGGGCTTCATTCGGGCCAGATCACTGGCCCGCACGATGCCCGCTGTCTCCGGATTTAGTGGAAGATGCAGAGACAGGACGTCAGTGGATTCAAAAAACTCTTCCCGGTTCGCGGCCGAGGCGAAGCCAGCCTCCCGCGCTCTGGCCATGGACTTCTCGCGCCCCCAACAAACGACGTTCATGCCAAACGCTTTGCCTATTTGGGCGACATAGGAGCCAATGCGCCCATAGGCGTAAACTCCCAATGTCTTGCCGGCGAGTCCGACACCGAGCGTCGTCTGCCAACGGCCCTGCTTCAGAGCCTCGGCTTCTGTAACGATATTGCGCTGCGACGCCAGGATCAGCGCCCAAGCCAGCTCCGCCGTCGCCGAAGGGCCTCCCGCATGACCGGCGCACACCATGATCCCTTGCCTGGTGCAGGCATCCAGATCGATGTGCCCGGTGTTCCGGCCCGTCTGGCTGATCAGCTTCAATCGCGGCAGGTCTTTCAAAATCGACGCTGGGATCGCGGTGCGTTGCATCGTCAACACGACGGCATCTGCATCCGATAACTGACGCACCAGTCCCTCGAGGTTTCCAGGAGGATCATGAAAGACCATGACCTCATGACCGGCCAACCTCGAATATGCTTTGAGCGAGCGGAACACATCCTGATAGTCATCGAGAACGGCGATTTTCATCTTTATCTCATGAACTCGACTTGGGCACTTGTTGCGCTACTCACAATCGGGACCCAGCAATGGTCTTAGCTGTGAGACGGCGTAATCATGCCCATGTCGCGAAGCGCAGATGCCATGTCGACGCGCTGTTGATTGAGGAAGCCAACGGTCTCAGACGAAGACAGATAAGTGTCAGCCCAATACTGCCTCGCCAGTTCAGTTCGCCATCTGGCGGAGCCCGTAGCGAGACGCAGCGTGCTATTCCAGAACGCCACGACAGGCGGCGGAATAGACGGCGCGCCGACGACGCCGCGCCACATGCCGACGGCACAATCGACGCCATGCTCGAGCAGTGTCGGCACCTCCGCAAGCAAACCATTAAGGCGCTGTGGGGAGGACACCGCGAGAACCCGCACTTTGCTCGCTTGCAGTTCGGGCAAGGCGCTCGCGGCCGTCACGGTGGCGAGCTGGGCCCGGCCCTCGATCAGCTCGGCCAGCGCGTAGCGGGCTGAGTCAAATACCGAAATGCGCAAGCCACCAATATCGCCTCCCGCGTGCTGCACGACCCGCGCGAGCGCAATATGATTGCTGTTACCGAGCGCCGTCGCCAAAGCGATGGTCAGTTCCCCGGGGTTACTGCCGAGAAGACGAAATAACTCTGCTGCTCCGCTGATCTTCGACGCGGCAGGGACCACAAAGGCGGTATATTCCGTATAGAGCGTAGCAAGCGGCGTAAGCGCTTGATAATCGAGACTGCTGACGGCCAGCAGCTGATTGCTGATCAATGTCGGCGAGCTGATGGCGGCAACGTAAGGGTCGCCGGTTCGCGTCGCCAGGTATTCCCAGCCGTTGCTGCCGCCGCGTCCGGGAATGTTGTTCAACTTCAGCGGGCTATCGATAAGCCGCTGCTCGGCCATGACGTCCGCCAGCGCCCTTGCGGGACGATCCTGGCCGCCACCTGCCGGCGTTCCCACAATCAGCTCTATCTCTCGGTCCGGGCGCCAAGGCCGATCCAGCGATACAGACGTCATCCCCGTGCCCTCCGCGCCGACTTATCGCGCCCTAGAATGTCGTCAGCTTCATCAGATCGCCCATGTCCTTCAGCTTATCGACGCTCCAAATCGCGTCGATAAGGCGTCCGACACGCGCTTCATCCATATGCTTCCCGGCCATCTTCCTGAATTTCTCTTCGAGCTCTTGGTCGGTCAGGGGGTCGCCGCCCCAGAAGCCGTGCGGCACCACAACGTGCCGGTCGAACGTCCGCCCGTCTTTGGTCGTGATCTCGGCTTTTCCTTCGAAGCCCTCCGCCGATACGAACTTCACTTTCCCAGGCTTTGAGAGCGACGGATCGCCGGTCACCGTAATCCGCTCGATCAGTTCGAGGATAACTGGATCGGTGAACTTCTCTGGCGAGATGGAATCGGCAGACATCTCGCGCTCCTTTATGGCAATCGCGGTGAGATAGTAGACACTGTGGTCCGCGGACTCGGCGTTTCGCGGGTACTTGATCGGCACGGCGGGTCTTATCGCCGACGCACCCTCGTACATCCTGACCTTCACCTTCGCGATGTCCTCCGGCTTCAGGTCATTCTCCCGCACGATCTCAAGCGTCGCCTGCAGAACACCCTGTACGGGCGCAGTGGCGCACAGATACTTGAAGCGCGTGTCATGGATCAGCCAGCCGCGAAAATCCGTCATCAATTCGAGGTTAGCGTCTCCGTCGAACATGACTTCGTTCATGCCGCCCTCGCCCTCGAAAACTCGCAGCGGCCCGGTGAACCCGTTTTTGGCAAGCATGGTTGCGACAATTGCGGCTGATGCGGCCCAGCCGAAGCGCAGATTCTTGCGCATGGGCTTGTCTTCACCCGGCATGTCGAGAATGCCCAGGACGCAATTGCCTGAGACAGCGATGCCGATGGCGTTCGCGATCTCGTGCGCGGACATGCCCAGCATGCGGCCGATCGCAGGCGGGACGACCAGGCCGGCGCGGGTGTCGTGCACCCAGCCATGCCAGTTGTTGACGCCGGCGTTGATTCTCGATCCCAACTCGTAGCACGCGACCAGAGCGGTTAAGAAATCCCGGCCGCTCGCCCTTTCACGCTCGGCGATGGCCAGCAGCGAGGGAATGGCATCGGAATTGTGTCCACCCGCTCCCAAATCGTTGAAGTCCAGAAAGCGCACCATCAGGCAATTCAGGAGATTGGCGTTTGCAGCATTGGTGCGCATTCCCGATCCGATGACGGTCGCTTCGGGAGTGCCGCCTAACTGGCGCACCGTATCTTCGCAAATGGATCGCGACGGCGCGTCGTAGCCGCCGATCGCGCAGCCCAAAGCGTCAAGCAAACAGCGCTTGGCTTGATGCACGACGTCTTCCGGCAAAATTCCATAGTCCAGACCCAACGCGTATTCGGCGTACTGATAGGCAATTCCAGCCTGTTGCTTATAGTCGAAGGCTCGCCAAGCCATCTCTCGTCGGAAGCTCAATTAATTCCTCCCCGATATGCACGATTGATCGTGGACGCCGCGTACGGCCGTTCAATACCGGGGCGCGGCAAAGCTCTCATATTGCGTGATGTTGGTAAGCAGCGG
>DASRSQ010000536.1:0-7833 GCA_035656475.1 Gemmataceae bacterium
AGAGCGGCTGACCACGCTTCAAGTCCCCCGCCAGTTGTAAGCTTGGTTGATACGTCTGAATCACTTTTTCTCGGTCTGCGTCGACTCGTTCTTGGAAAACGTTTCCGGCGTCGTTCCTCACTTCTTCAGAGGGATGTTCCAGCAGCCGTCGTTGCGCCGTGAACGACACTTCCTGCGAAAGAAGTAGCTGCTGCTGAATCGCATCCAGCAGCGTCTTGGGCCCGCCCGAGCTCCTCAATAAGGTCTCGAGTACCTGCTCGCGAACGGCCGGAGTGAAACTTTTCCATTCGCGGAGAATGCCTTGAAACGCCTGCGGGTCCGCCGATCGACCAAGGGCTTCGACGGCAGCGATCTGAAGTTGATCGGGAATTTGCGGATTCAACAATCCGTACAGCAGGTCCTGATCATCTGGCGGAGAATCCGGAAGACGTCCCAGCAGGCGTACCGCCTGTACTCGATCCTTCAAGGGAGCATTTCCGTCGACCACGACCGCACGAGCGGCGCCAAAAACGGGAGCCAATTGATTCAACACGGACTGAACATCCGCGTCGGCCTTGTTCGTATCATTCTGATGCGATTCGTTGCGCTCATCCAGTGCGTCGAGAAACACCGCCACGGCGGCGAAGTGGCTGTTGTTTTGCTTCCCGGGGGAATCAATCATCCGGGCAAATAAGGATTTCAGCCCTTCGACTTCGCCAAATCCCAGCGCGGTGCGAAGCAGATTTTCGAGCAACGGTTCCGGGAGTTCTGAAACAGACCCCACAAGATGATCAAGCACCTGGGCGGTATTTTGCTCCGTCAGCGAGCTCACCGCCGCTGCGGCGATATACGGTTCCGAAGCATTATCGCGGAGAATCCGGGCCAACGATTGCGACGCTGCGCGACTTTTCGAGCTTCCGAGTGTGTAGGCCAACTGCAGGCGTACCATGGGAGCCGGATCGGTGGTCAACTTGAAAAGAGCGTTCTGCAGGCTGTTCGAGGGACGCTGGACCTTTTCCGCCAGTCGAATCACCTGGCGTCGGATGGCGGGGTGGGGATCCGCGAGTGCCGCTTCAAGCAGTTTCGGGTCGAGGGCGTGCAATCCGTCCAAGGCACACAGCGCATGAAGCCGTCCCCTCGGTTCGGCACTCGCTCGTGCGAGCTCTTCCAGAGCCGGCGAGGCTGATCGGTCTTGTCGTTCAACCAATAGTTGCTGCGCTTTGTCGCGAACCCAGCCGTTGGGGCTTTCAAGCGTGGCGACCAATTCAGATGAATCGAGTCGATCCAACCGCGGCATCGGACGGCATTTCGCCTTGGCGGGAAACACCCGATAGATTCGACCTTTGTCATGGCCCGCTCGAACATCAATCGTTTCTTCCCAGCCGGCCGGCAGCCAGTGCGGATGTTCCAGAACCTTGCGATACATGTCGACGACCCAAACGGCCCCATCAGGGCCAGTCCGGACGCTCACTGGCGAAAACATGGTGTCCGTCGAGCTGAGGAATTCGCTTGCGCTTTCGTCGGGGGCACGATGGCTTTGGAACGTGGCGCCTGCGGGAATCAAAACTTCGCGGTGAACCAGATTATGAACGGGCTCACAGACGAACCAGTTATGATCAAAGTCTGGGCCAAACAGGTTGTCTCGATAAAAAGTAATGCTGCAAGCAGACGTCCAAGGAGAGCCACGACGGTCTCGTTTGGCACCTGTGTCGCGGCCCGCAGGGCCGAGCGGATAGGTCACCGACGTTGACGCTTCAACGCGCGGCGGCGGATAGCCGGCGTGCGGGTTACGACGCAGATAGAAGTCGTCCAGAACAAAATGCCAGATGGGAATGGCGTTGTTGCAGCCAAACCAGTTTCCCCAATCATCGCGGTCCCGGCCAAATTGAGCCTGCCCCGATTGCGGTTCAATTCGTCCCTCGTCCGGCTGAATGCGAAAATCGCGATTGCGAATGCTAATTGATTCGCCTGTTTTATTTGATTGGATGGATGCTCCGGCGAGCATCAATCGGCGCAAGTCTTCTCCCTGGCTGGCAGAAAAGCCTGTGCTCTTCGCCGATTCGGGAACCGACGCATCAAAGGTTCGAGCCGCTGCGAAATCGCCGTTGGCACAGTAGATCCAATTGTCGAGGCCCCATCGCAGTCCGTTGACACGATGTTGGGGATTCGCTTCACCGAACCCCGTGAAGAGCGATTCACGTTTGTCCGCTTTTCCATCTCCATCCGTGTCCTCGGCATAAAGAATGTCCGGGGCACAGGTGATCAGAACTCCTTTTCGCCAGGTCATCACGCCTGTTGGAAAGAGCAGTCCATCCAGGAAGAGGGTCGATCGATCGTAGCGCCCATCTTGATCTGTATCTTCGACGCAAACGATACGGCCACCCGGCTCCCCCTGGTTGTTGACGCCCAGCGGGTAGTCTCGCATTTCCACGACCCACAGCCGTCCATCCGCGCCCCAATCGAGGGCGATGGGACTTTCGATGAGAGGTTCAGCCGCCACGAGCTCGGCCTGGAATCCTGCACGTGGCTGAACAACGGGTGCCGCGGCATCCACAGAACTGCCGGCGGCCAAGATCAGGGTCAATCCGATCAGTCGTTGGCACATGCCTGGGTCCCCCATGCCTCGGTTCATAGTGAAGCTGTCCGGGAATTCTCTGGCTAACGAGACGGAACCGTCTGACAACGGAGGACTACGGGGCAAACAGGCTGCTGGCGGTCGAAACAATTCGTTCTACGCTGGGGACGAAAACCCGCTCGAGCGAAGCTGCGCAGGGGAGCGGCGTATCAGGTGCGGCGACGCGCAGGATCGGGGCGTCGAGATAATGCAGGGCGCGCTCGGCGGTCAGTGCCGATACTTCCGCCCCCCAGCCGCCGGTCAGATGATCTTCTTCAACGATCAGCAGCCGGCTGGTTTTCTGGACCGATTGCTCGATGGTCTTGATATCGAGCGGCACCAGAGATCGCACGTCGATCACTTCGGCTTCGATCCCTTGCTCGGATAACAGCTCGGCCGCGGAAAGAGCTCGATGAACCATCAGCATATTGGCCACAATTGTCACATCCGTCCCCTCGCGTCGCACCGCTACGGTGCCGAGCGGAATCTCATAGTCGTCTGTGGGCACGTCGGTCCCGAACAAGACGGAAGCGCTTTCCTTGCGACTCCCCTTGCCGCCGTAAAGCAACTTGTGTTCGAGAAAGATCACGGGGTTGTCGTCGCGAATGGCAGCCAGCAGCATCCCCTTGGCGTCGTACGGCGTGGCCGGGCACACCACCTTGAGGCCGGGCGTGTGGGTAAAGAACGATTCGGTGCACTGTCCGTGCTGAGCGCCGCGCTGCGAAGCGCCGACGGGTAGTCGCAAGACCAGCGGCACGCACACCTGGCCGTTGCTCATGTAATGCATTTTGGCAGCCTGGTTGACCACCTGATCCATGGCACAGAATACAAAATCGCCGTATTGCATCTCGGCAACCGGTCGCGCGCCGGCCATCGCCGCACCCACGGCGGCGCCGACAATTGCCCCTTCCGAAATGGGTGTGTCGATCACGCGTTCGTGGCCGAACTCATCGGAAAGTCCCAGCGTCACGGTGAAACCGCCGCCAAAACCGCCCGTGACGCCAATGTCTTCGCCCAGCAGAAAAACGGTCGGGTCGGTCTGCATGGCGATTCGCATCGCATCGCGCAGCGCTTCGGCCATGCTCATGCGAGATGTGGCTGCTGTCGTGGTCACGCTCGTTCCTCGTCACGCAAAAACATGTTCGAAACAGGACGCGGCCGTGGGTTCGGGACTCGCCAGGGCGAACTCCACCGCAGCTTCAATCTCACGCTGGCACTCTTGCTCAATGGTGGCCAGTCGATCGACTGCGACGCCGAGATCGGCCACGAGCCGAGTCCGCAGGCGTTCGATCGGATCACGATCGATCCACGATTGATGTTCGTCGTTGCCGCGATAGCCGCACGGATCGCCACGCGAGTGTCCGCGATAACGATACGTCTTGTATTCCAGCAAAGTTGGTCCTCGGCCTTGCCGCGCCCGCTCGACCGCCTCAAGGGCCGAACGGTAAACGGCCTCGACATCCATGCCATCAATCGAGTGGCCGGGCATACCGTAGGCTTGAGCACGATCGGCGATATCGGTGATCCTGGTTGTCGAGGAGATACGTGTGGAGGCTGCGTACAAATTGTTTTCACAGACAAAGATCACCGGCGCGTTCTGTACGGCCGCCAGGTTCAGACCTTCGTGAAAGGCGCCGATGTTTGAAGCCCCGTCGCCGAAGAAACTGACGGCGACGCGATCAAGTCCTTGCAGTTTGAAGGCCATCGCGCTGCCGGTGGCGATGGGAATGTTCGCCCCGACAATCGCGTTGGAGACCATGGCGCCGACAGAAAAATCGGCCAGGTGCATCTGGCCTCCCTTGCCGCCGACACAACCCGTGGCTTTGCCCCAAATTTCTGCGGTGATCGCCTTGAGCGATGCCCCTTTGGCGATTAGGTGTCCGACGGGGCGATGCGTGCTGTAAATCAGGTCGTCGCGCCGCAGCGTCGAGCAGATGCCGACGGCCACGGCCTCTTGTCCTTGGCATTGGTGGAGTGTGCCCGGCACCAGACCTTGCAAGAACAGGAGGTATAAATGCTCTTCGTAACGGCGGATCAGCGACATTTGCCGAAACGCGGCCAATCGCCATTCGGTCGAAATGGTTTCCTGGATTGTCATCAAATCTTCTCTTCAAAAAGCTGAGCCGGTTGTTCGAGAATGTTCTTGCAGCGCTGGATAAACTGTGCCGCCGGTACGCCGTCGCTCAGACGGTGATCGACCGACAGGGTCATGGTCATCAGCGTGCGGACCGTCACCTGGCCCTCGACAATCCAGGGTCGCGGTCGAGCGGCGCCACAGGCGAGCACGGCTGACTGCCCTGGGTGAATCACCGCAACAAAGCCATCGACGCCGTACATGCCCAAATTGGAAACGGTCAACGCGCCGCCGCTTTGATCTGCGCTTGTCAGAGTGCCCGCGTCGGCGCGCTCGCGCAGTTGCCGTATCTCTTTCGAGACATCCCTCAGCGAAAGTGTGTCGGCCTTGCGCACCAGCGGAACGACAACGCTTTCGTCGAGACCGATGACCACGCCCACATCGACCGTCTCGAATTGCAGAATCTTGTCTCCAGCATAGCGGGCGTTGAGACCAGGCGTTTCGCGGAGCGCTCGGGCCGCAGCCGCGACGACGCAGTCGTTCAACGATGGTATGGCCAAGCCGCCACGCTCCGTTTTGAGTGCATGGCGTTTCTCTGCCAAGGCGGTCATGTCCACATCCACAGAAATGTAGAAGTGCGGAATCTCGGATTTACTTTGCTGCGTGCGTTCGGCGATGGCTCGCCGGCGTGCCGACACGGGGCGACTGCTTGTGTCGGACGCCGAATTGGCGCCGTTCGGACGGTTCTCGGATCGGCTGTGAATGAGTGCCTCGATGTCCCTGACCTGAATGATCTTGCCGACCGCGGGCTGGACGGTCGACAGGTCGATACCGTGCTCAGCGGCAAGCCGACGGGCACGGGGCGTGGCGGCGATAGTCGCCGTTGCCACGGCCGTGCGGGCCGGATTCAGAGAGCCGGTGGAATCCTGCTGGACGGCGGGTTGCGTGGCAGACGATGGCGGTGCAGCGCTCGCCGTCGGCTGGCCGGTCGCTTCGTCCGCCGTATCGGTCAACAGTCCCACCACGTCGCCGGGTGATTTCTCGCTACCGGCGGCGGCCAAAATCCGCCGCACGTAGCCGTCGCGGAAGGCCGGCACCTCGTCGACGGCCTTATCGGTCTCCACCACAAAAATCGTCTCGCCAGCTTTGACGTGCTGCCCCTCGTGGACCCTCCATTCGACGATGACGACATCGCCCCCCGTGGCTCCCAGATGCGGGATAATGATCGAATAAGTCATCGAACGTGTGGCTCTCCAGTCGCAATTCCCGTCGCAACTTGTCCAGTCGCGATCTTCCCGGCGCTGCCGAATAACTTCATATACTCTTCCACTTCACGTTGCATGCCCACGCGACCCGCAACGAGCACGTCGGCCTCCAACCCCGACCCAATCACTTCATAGGGATTGCTCGTCGAAGAAACGGCACGGCAGGCCGCTTGCAACGCCTGAAGGTAAACCTGCTTTAAGCGGCTGCCGACGTTGATTTTGCAAACGCCCAATTCAATCGCAGCTTGCAAGTCGCCTCGAGCGACCGACGACGCACCGTGCAGGGCCAGCGGCACGGAAATCTTGTCGAGATCTCGCAAGCGATCGAGATCCAGGTGCACCAGGCGGCGGCCGTGCAAGTGCACCTGGCCAACGTTGACGGCCAGGGCATCGACGCCCGTTTGCCGGACGAACTCCAAGGCGGCGGCGGGATCGGTTAATTGCAGATCGTGCGGCGTTTGGTTGCCGGCAAGCTCACCGCCGACGCCGACCAGTGCCTGCATTTCCGCTTCAACCGCCACGCCACGCTCGTGTGCGTACAGGGTCAAATCGCGAATGGCGGCTAACCGCTCGGCCCAATTCAATTCTTCATCGCTGAGCATGACCACGTTGAAGCCACAGTCGACCGCCGAGTACACCCAATCTTGATGAGGCGACTCGTTGAACAACAAGCTCGCCGGCACGCTCAACGACTTGCAAACTTCGAGCCCCATCGCCGCATAGGGTTTCAGGCGATCGTGCACCCGGCGATCGGGATGGGGCAGGTAAATACCGCTGAAACCCAAGATCACGGGCGAGCGCAGCTGCTCCGCGGCATCGGCCACCGCCAGCAACGATTCGAGGTTCCAGCTCTCGAAATAGCCAACGGCATAACGCCCACGCCTGGCGGCGGTCATCAGATCTGGAAAGGAGACGAGCGGAATGAGTTCGCGGAACGAGTGGTTGAGGGGGGGGTAAATTCAGTTCACTTCGAGTTTCGCACTGCCGGAATGCGGCTGCCCTTGAAGGCGGTCGCACGCGCTTCAAGCGGTTGTTCCATGGCCATGCGCTCGATACTTGACCCCAGTTGCACGCCGTCGCAACTGGTGTGGTCGAGCATGTATTGGGCGTCTTCTGGATCAACGATTGCCGCGCCGTGCGCAAGCAAAATAACTTCCGGCTTGATTTTGCGAGCAATTTCAAAATGGCGCTGACTTCGCTCGGCAGTGTCCTGGCGAGAGCCGGCGCCGCCATCTCCCGTCGAACCGCCGGCCGTGATGCCCGCGTGAAAAATGTAGACATCGGGCGCGGCTTCGGTCAGAAGCCGCCTGGTGTCTTCCTCATTGAAGGCGTAACCAACCGTCAGCAGGTCCAGTTCCCGAGCGATTTGCAGCATGCGAATTTCATGCTCGTAACCAAGGCCGGTGGCTTCGAGCGTGCGGCGGAACTGGCCGTCGAACCAGGTGACGGTTGGAAAGTTATGCACACCCGTCACTCCGATGTGCCGCAGATCCTCCAAATACAGCCGCATGTCGCGCAGCGGATCGACACCGTTCACACCCACGATGACAGGCGTCTCGCGCACTTGAGGCAACACTTCTTGCCGCGCCATGCGATACACCAGCTCGTTCGAATCCAGGATCGGCAGCATGCCCGCCAACGAACCGTAGCCTTGCATCCGAAAATAACCGGTGTTGTAGACGCCAATCAGATCGACGCCGCCACGCTCGATGAATTTGGCACAAATACCGCTGCCGGCGCCCGCCATCACCAACCCACGACCACGGGCGGTCTCCGCCCGAAGTCGACCGAGGCACTCTTGCTGCGTGTAGCGAGTCGCCACGATTTACCTCGCCGGAGTCACTCTGGCTTGAATCAGTTTGGCAAGCGTTTGAGCAGCTTCGACCGCAAACGCCGCGGCG
>DASRSQ010000537.1:0-5350 GCA_035656475.1 Gemmataceae bacterium
CAGTCCGCAAGATGACATCGCAAAACGCGGGCAAGCTCGGCATCTTCGACCGCGGCCTACTGCGCCCCGGCATGTTCGCTGACATCACCGTCTTCGACCCGGACACGGTCATCGACCGCGCGACTTACACCGAGCCCTTCCAGTATAGCGAAGGCATCGAATATGTGGTCGTCAACGGCCGGCTGGTGCTCGACGCCGGCAAGCACACCGGAGCGCGGCCGGGCCGGGCATTGCGCTTGAACTAAAATCGCAGCGGGCAGGTCGAACCATTACAAAGAGGTGTTTCGAGGTTCGACCGCATCATGTCGGCGTATCGCTTGTCGTGCCAGCCCTCCGAGAATCGCGAGAAGGACCGCACACGCAAGGCCCAGTACGACGTAGACCAGCCAGGGCATCCGCTCGTTCAGCTTTAGTGGCGGAGGCTGATACATGGGATTGGCGGTCAACTCGCCCGACTCCACCGCCGCCGGCACAGGATGAAAGATCGGCGGCAGTTTCTGGGCGAGCACGTAGTTCGGTGGATTCACAGTCGTGTTGCCGGTGTAGAGACGTATGGGTTCGGAGAATTTGCCCGGGTCGAACTTGGGGAAGATCAGCTTGCGCACGCAGCGCGTGGCGGAAACACTGCGAAGTTGCAGAGGCTCGTTGGCGAAATCGGTGACCACCAGGCGCAGCCGCTGCGCGATGACTTCGGGGAAGCTGATATCCAGAATCTGTCTACCGCCCTCTTCGCGCCAGCGCCATTCCGTTCTACCGATGTCCTGGCGCGGCGCCATTGGGTCGGCGATCTGCACCCGAATGGGCCGGCCGCTCGGCGGGCTATCCACGTCGAAGGTGAGCTTCTCGCAAGGCATCCTGGCAGGAAAATCGATCATCCACGCGGAGCCTGGACCGCCGTCACCCCGCACCTGCTCGAGCGGTCCGAGCATGGCTGGCTCGATGGCAAATTCTCCAGGCGTCGCCACGCTGCGACGCACGATCACGCTGGTAATCTTGGGAATCTCCTCTTGCGTGCCCGCATCTGCAAACACGCGCACCCGCAGAAATCGGAACTGCTTCAAGTCATAGTGGAAACGGTCTAACTCCACGGGCTTGCCTTCAATGTCGAACAGGGCTACGTAGGTTTTCGGCGGCACGAGCATTTGCGGATCGTCGAACGCCTTGTTGTCCGAACCGAGCACCTCGACGCGACGGCGGAAATCGCGGCCACTCGTGTGAATTTCGATCTCGTTATGGCCAGGCGGAGGCACGTCCGTCAGTTCCAGGCTCACCTCATAGCAATGGCTTTTGGGCTTGGGACCTGCGTCGTACTGCCGGGCGGCCAGTTCGGTCTGTTTGGATTCCGTCCGCATCACGCGCAGCGCGTACGGGACGCGATTGCCCTTGGCGTCCGCCAGACGAATGTCGCGCAAATCGTCCTGCGATTTGCCAAAGATGGCCGGCGCGATCGGCAGGGCGAGAAGCGGATTCTTGCTATCGGCGGGGAGGCGCAAATCGGTCATCCAGCGCCAGTGAATCAGGAGCGGGTCGCGTTCGTCCTGTCCTGCCTGGTCCGCATCATCCTGGCCGCACGCCGGTGCGGCGACGAGCATCGCGACAAGGATGGCCCAGATGTTGTCACGCAGCCGATTCATGTTCATCCTCCGCTGCCACGGGCGCCATGACATGGCGCAAGCGTTGGTAGGTCCACGCGCCCGCTCCCATCATGAGCGACAGTGCAAAGAACGCGCCGACTCGATACATGCCGTGCAGTCGATCGGTGTCCACCAGCATCACCTTTCCCAGGGTCAGTGCGAACAGCCCCAGTCCCAGCCAGCGCAGCGGGCGATGCTGCAGGCGCAGGCCGAACGCGACCAACACCAGCGCGATGATCGCCCACAGCACCGACAACGACATTTGCGCCGTCAAACGCAGGTCCGCGTCCCATTGGGCAAAACGATCCTGCAGCACGGCCCTCGGCAATTCACGCTCCTCGAGTGTCAGATTCGACAACACAACAGGCGAAGCGAGATTGCTGCGCACCACGAAAAAGTCGTAGGTCTCAATCGAAAGGACGATCCATAGCGCGACAACGCCGGAAAGGCCGATGAGTCGCATGATGACGAACTCGGGAGTGTCAGGTGCAGGGTGTGTGTGCCGCTGTAGTAGTGCGGCGGCAATCAAGCTGAATGCAACGAGGACCGCCGGCAATCCGTAACGATTGAGGATCGGAATGAACGGATCGATGTGTGGCGATCCGGTGAGCGTGTCCACCAGGAGCAGACGTCCCAGGGCCAGCGCCAGGAATGCTGCCCCGAGTGCGTACAGGAATGTTGAGTGCACGCGCAGGCCGAACCACCAGAGCGCCAGACCCTGCGCTGCCCAGCCGACCGCGATCCACGCTGCGTCGGCTTGCAACGGGAACACCGCCGCCAGGAATGCCATCGACACAGCCAGCGAAAGAAACAGGAGCGTCTCGTCTGGAGCATGAAGACGGCTGACAAGCCAGGCCTGCAGCGCATAGACAATGGCCATCCCGACCGCAAATGTGCCCATCCACAGGTGATAGCGATCATCCAGGAGCCAGTATCCCGCGTTCGCAGCGGCGCCGGCGACCAGCAAGAGCCGAATCGCCTCCTCGACGTTGATCCGCGTTCGCCGCCAGGCGTTGACGAAGATCGTCTGTCCCAGGTAGAGCGCGAACAGGGCCAGATGAAACGCGACGCAGGCGTCAAGCTTGCCCGGATGATAGCGCTCGAAATACCAGAGCCAGAACAGGCCATGCGTGCCGGCGATGGCCAGCGTGGTCACGATCCACCAGCGGCGGAACAGCGACAGGACGACGACACCCGCATTCAGAATCACCAGATAGGAGAAAAGACCTACGTACTGATCTCGTTCCGTGTGCAACAGGATTGGATTGAGAAGTCCGCCGACTACCGCCATGATCGCAATCGCCGGCGCCTGGTACAGCGCCGCCAGCAACAATGCCTCCGCGACCAGGATCATCAAGAACGGCGCCGCCCGGGTCTGCGGCAGCAAGTCGTAGAAGCCGAACGTCGCATACATGCTCAGGTACAGAATGATGATGCCGCCGGAGGTGAGCATCTGCGAGAAGATCCACTGTCCGCGGCGATGGCAGACCCAGCCGAGCACGGCCAGGCCCGAGCCCACGCCGATGCCGATCATGATGCGGCCCAATTCGCCGATCAGGCCGCGGTCGAAGAGGACTTTCAGAAAGAAGGCGGCGGTGAAGAGCAGGAGGATCACCGCGGCCCAGCCGAGTAGGCGGACGCCAAGCCAGGATTCCAGCTTGGTCCAGTCAGGGGATCTCGGTCGGGGGTGCGGTTTGTGCTGGCGCCGGTGTTCCCGAGGCGGTGCCTGTTCCGTCGCCGGTGCCTCCTCCCCTTCGATCGAATCGTTAGGTGTGGATTTTTCCAGCCGGAGATGGTTGACTTCTCGTTCCAGCTCGCGCAGCCGATCTTTGAGCTGAGCCGTTTGTAGCAACGCGATCACCGGCAATGCGAGCAGCGCTACCGCCACGGCCAGCATGCAGAGTCCGGCAACCACAGCCACCAGCGCGTCGAGCATTTCGGATCCTCGCCGGCCACACGTCGTCAATGGCGTGCGCTTGCTCGAATTTAGCGAGAGATGTTCTGATTTGCCAATGGAAAATGCCGGCGACGATGTCCACACGAACGCCTGGAGGCGTGTGATACCGCGCTCACGGTAAGCGCGGCGGCTCGCTCGTTGCGCAGCCATTCAGCAAATCTTCCTGCTGGAGGATGCCCGCGATCTCGCTGATCGAGCGCCACAGTTCGCCGCGGACTTGCGTGAGGGCGAGCTCGGCCTGGAAGAGGACCTGCTGGGCCTGCAATACCGCCGTGTAGTCATATTTCTTGTCGCGTGCCTTGTATCCCGCTTCGATCAGGCGAAGCGATTCGCGCGCTTCCGGCACGATCGACTCGGTATACGTCTCGACCTGCTTGCGCGCCGCCTGATAGCGCTGGTACGCGTTCGTCAGCTTCTCGGTCAGCATCAGTTCCAGCTGCTTTTCGAACGCGCTTGCACGCACAATGTCAGCCTCGGCGGCGCGGATGTTGCCCTGGTTGCGGTCGAAGATCGGAATGGTCGCCTGCACGACGATCTCGCTGTGAACGTTTCCCTGCGACGACGCATAGAACGGGCGATAGAGCAGGGCGTAGTTCGGCGACACGTCCGCCTTGACCTTCGTGAGCATGCGTTCCGTCTGCACGATCAGCGAGCGCGCTTCCTGGAGCTCCGACGAATTGTCGCGCAGACACTCGAGCATGGCGTTCCAGTGATAGAACGGCGGCGCCTGGTTGAAGTCATGCGGATCGGGCTTGATCTGGTCCAGGGCAATGGGAGGCCGGCCGAGGGCGGTCAAGAGATTCTGGCGAGCCGCCTCGACGCGGCGCTGCGAGATTTCGCGCTTGAGCTGGTTCTGCTCGAGCTCGACGTTGGCTCGCAGCACATCGGGCCGAACGGCGACGCCGGCCTTCTCCAGGCTCTGGACTGCCTTGCGCGCTTCCAGGGAGACGTTGACAATGCCATCAAGGGTTTCGCGCTCGCGCTGAGCGGTGAGCAATTCGAAATAAGCCAGGCGGACGCGCGTGATCACGTCGAACGACCGGGTGACGGCCTGCCAGTCGGCCGCCTGCACCTCGGCGGCGCCGGCGAACTCGGCGAGCTTGCGCTTCCAGCGCGGCACGATGGTCGCGGTCAAGCGGGCGCCGGCTTCACCCAGCTGATTGTCGCGGTCTGCCAGCTCGCCAAAATCAGGACCGAACATCGGATTCGGCGCCAGGCCGGACTGGATCATGCGCCCACGCGCCGCCTCGATCCGCGCCTGGGCGGCACGCAGGTCCGGATGATGCTTGAGCGCGATCGCAATCATTTCCTGCAACGACGCCGGCGCATCCGGCTCGCAATGCGGCGCAAAGTCGAGCTGCGGCCGATGTTGTACACGCTCCACAGGCGCGAGGTCATGGTGGAGCGCCGATAGCGAGGGGCGCGACGGGACCATGCAGCCGACGGGGGTGGCCAGAAATCCAAACAGCAACAGCAACCTACAGATGGTTCGCATTACCCTTCCATTCCCGGGACGGGGCCTATCGATTGTATCGGCTGTAGCGGTTGTTCCGATCAGGCAATTTGTCCATCCCGGCTCAGTTGGGCTTTAGCCTTACGAAACCTTCAGCATAAGGCGCAGCTTACCGAGAATTAAAGCTTTTGCACGAACGGATTTGGGCTAAAGAGCATATTATCCAGTATGTAGGATCTCAGGGCGAGTAACCACTACCGGTGTCAATGATGCAACAGACCAATCGATCGCGCTGGCTGATCTTCG
>DASRSQ010000538.1:0-5793 GCA_035656475.1 Gemmataceae bacterium
GCTCTCCCTTGCGATGCCGTTCCAGGTGTACTGCATCGGCACCTTTTGCACGCGCCAGTCCAGGGAGGCGAAGCGGATCGCTTCCGCGCTGGTCGTGGCCTTGTCCACGACGACGCCCAGGCCGTGCCAGGGGAGCACGCGAGCGGACATCAGGGCCACGCGTCCGGTCGAAGTGTCGAGCGACGCGCGAGTAAGTGCAGCCTGCCGACCGGCGGCGACGATACGCTCGCGGTGTTCGGCGGGCAGTTCGACGAGCAGACCGGATCATCGACCTTGGCGCTCCGGAGCAGATGGAGTTCGACCTCCGCGATCTGCGCGTCGTAGGCGTCGATCAAGCGCAGGTCGGCGTTGATGCTCAGCCGCGTGCTCGGATCGGTGAAGCGTTCGGCGATCTCGGCGCTGCGATTGGCGGCGTAGCTCAACTTCTTGGCAAACGGCGACAGGTTGAACTGGCTGTTGGTGTTGACGATGTGGGCGATGAGTTGCGAACGTTGCCTGACGAAGAAGCTGCGGCGACGCAACAGATCGCGCGTCTGCCTTTTGGCGCGCGGATAAACGTAAGCGAGCGGGAACATGCCGCCGCGGAGCATGTTGGCGAGTTTGCCGGCGTCGATCTTGTCGCTCTTGGCTTTGCCGCCGTGGATGTGCTTCATCGCCAAAGCATGGCCCAGGACGAAGGGGATGCGTTTGTCCTCGCAGAGATCGGCGAGCCAGTACCAAGCGAACATGCATTCGCAACCAACGACGAGGTTTTTGCGAAACGGCTTGACAGCGTCGAGAAACGCGTCGGGCTCGGCGGGCAGATCGCGTTCGAAGACGGTCTTGCCCTTGGCGCTGAGGATGTGCACGAACATGGATCTGGCGTGCAGATCAACGCCGGCGTAGAATTGGTGGGGTTGATTGTAGTTTGGCATTGCTGGCCTCCTTGTAGGTGACGGGTCGTCCTGATCCCGCATCGTGGTTGCTGGCGCTTCGGCGCTGGCTGAAACTTCCACGCTTAGGACCGGGAGCAATCCCGCGATCCTGTTTTACTTGGCGACAGGCTCCGACCCGTCACCCGCGAGGACATAAGAAGTATCCAGATGCTCCACCTGACCGCGGCGGCATGTAGCGTATTCGTAATTCAATGTCTCACCAGCCGCCGCGGCAGGTGAGCAGGTCGTTATGCCCTTTTGGTTGCTGCCCATGCAAGCGTACAAAACCCAGCTTCGGCAAGTCCTCGCGGACCACGGCTGGGAAGTCGTCGAAGCGCTTGAGCCCGACGATTGGTGGGCAGACGAGTTTTGGAAGATCGAATCGCGTCGCAATGCCTGGGGTCTTGCAATCGTTCTGACGTTCTTGGTCGATCCGATGTGGGACGCACCACGCAAGAAGGGCCAAGGCGTTTGGGCCATTGGTGCGTCCGAAGGCGTCCCAACCCAGAGACCAGTCGGTGAGCCCGGCATTGCCGAACTCTGTATGGTCAAGGGCCGATACAATGAGAAGTTGGTGGCATTCATCGCCGCCCTCGACGTCTACCGCAATGGTCAGAAGCAGTGAATGGGGGTCGGGCATAACAAGTCGCTGCAGCAGACGCCGGCCGCATTTCGATTTCTCGTGTTTCAACGGCTCTCCAGCGGCCGGCGCTGCTGAGCGAGTCGTTATGCCTCTAAACGGAGACTCCGATGGGGATCGGCCTCTCACTCATGCTGAACAAGGAAATTCCGGACGCCGAGCTTCATGACACCGACGGCAAGACGCTTTTTGATTGCGCACCGACCCTCGACAAGATCGGAAAATCGAAGGGCATCAAGCCGTCCTTTTCTTCGTTTATCTTTGATCCCGAATCGATGGACGAACCGCCCGAAGGCGAACTTCTTGAGGAAACCTATTACGACCCCAAAGACGGCTTGCGGGTTGTGACTGGGTTGATTACCGCGCTCGAAGCGCCGGATGGGAAGGCGCGAAAACAAATTGAGGGGGGCGGCGGCATTCTTTATCCACTGTCCAAAGTGCTCGGCGTAAAGAGCGGGATGGAGGGCAAGTGGTTTGAGTACTGCCTTGCAGACCTCAAGGAATTGGAGCGCTGTTTGAAGCTCGCCGCTAAAGCGAAAGCCGGGTTCTGCCTGCTCACGTGTTGATCGCGGTATTCCTAAGTGGGATCATAGTCAGGCGAGATTCGTCAGTTTGTCAGAGAAAGGACGCGCATTTATTGCCGCGTGGAAGGCCGGCAAACAATTTGATGCTGTCAACGCTGGTATTACGTTCGCATTGAAAAGGGCCGCCCCAGGAACTTGCCCTGGCAGTGACGGTGTCTCCGGGTAGACGATTTGCCTTTTCGTTTGGCTCGGCGCGCACCTTGGATAATGGCTTGTCGAGCCTTGTTGTTTTTTTCGATCGCCTAGCGGCAAAGCGATTCCGAAGGAAGAGTCCGATATGACCACTCTATCGCTCGACGAAATCGCTGACGAACTCAACCGCCGGGCGATCAATCATCCGATTGGCACCCTTCAGGAAATCCGTGGGCATCGGCCCGGCGTCGATTTGTTCCGCCTTAACGGCAAAACGATGCGAGACGACTGGGCTTGCCATTGGGGCGGCCGTAAGGAATTGCAGTTCAACATCGGGTTTGAAGGGCGCTATCTCCGGTACGGCGTCGGGTTCTCATTCGGGGAAAGCCGCGAGTACAAGGCAAGTGAGCTTGTTAAAATCCTTCGTCCGAAGGTCGCCCGGTTCAACAAGTTCCTGACACGCAATCCGAAATTGCTCTCCGGCATGGACATGTGGGCCTATGAGTCCAGCCGAGACGACCACTCTGCTTTTCGGCCCGGCCGTATCCCTGCCCACCTTGTCGCTGAAGACAATTTCATATTCCTGGGGAAATACGAGCCACTTCGTCGGGTCAACTACGAGCGCGTGCTCGACCAATTCGATGAATTCCTCCCGCTTTATCAATACGTCGAGGAGAACGGCAAGGATGGCCTCGAATCCGTCGCACTCGAGAAGAATTTCGCCTTCCGGGCAGGGTGCCGAACAAAAAAGAAATCGGCGATCGTGCGGAAGAGCCGCGAGCAAGTCGAGCGCGATCTCCGGCACAACGAATTCCAAAAGGACGCTCTACCGCCGCCTAGCCCGCGAATTCGGAAAGGAAAACGTCGGCACGGAGATTTCTGGGAAGAACGGCACGAGCATCGATCTTGTTGTGCGGCGGAAACGCGCCTACTGGTTCTACGAAATCAAGACTGCGGACTCAGCGCGAGGGTGCATTCGTGAGGCTCTTGGCCAGATTCTTGAATATGCCTTCTGGCCGGGCGCGCAAGAAGCAGCGCGATTGTTCATTGCTGGAGACTGCGAGCTTGACGAAGATGCCAAAGCCTATTTGCGTTGCCTGAGAAACCGATTTTCTCTACCGATTGACTACGAGCGCATCGCCCGTTGAGGCCCATCCCTGCAATCGCAACTCTGATCGTGGCGTCAACCCTTCCAGCGCTACCGACCAAAAAGGACTGTTGCTGTAAGATCAACCCGGAGTACCGTCATGCACTTCGACAAGAATGAGACAGCACTCGTCGTCATCGACCCGCAGAACGATGTCCTGAGCGAGACGGGCGTCTCCTGGCCTCTGGTCGGCGCGAGCGTGAAGGAGAACGGCACAGTCGAGAACCTTGCCCGCCTTTTCTCCGCCGCGAAGGCCCAAGGTTACGGGGTGTTCATCTCGCCCCACTACCTTTATCCGCACGACCAAGGCTGGCGGTTCGGCGGCGCGATCGAGAAGGCGATGCTGGCCGACAGGGAGTTCTTCCGCCCCCACCCGCTCGGCGTGGACGGCTTCGCCGGGTCCGGGGCCGACTGGCTGCCCCGGTATAAGCCGTTCATCGAGGATGGTCGGACGGTGGTAGTCAGCCCGCACAAGGCGTGGGGGCCGCAAACAAACGACCTCGTCTTCCAACTCCGCAAGCGGGGCGTGCAGAAGGTAGTCCTGTGCGGGATGCTGGCCAACCTGTGTGTCGAGAGCCATCTCCGCGAGTTGATCGAACAAGGCTTCGAGGTGGCCGTGGTGAAAGACGCGACGGCCGGCCCGCGTCATCCCGAGATCGGCGACGGCTACCTGGCCGCGCTCGTCAACTACGGGTTCATCGCCAACGCCGTCCTGACGACGGCCGAGGCGGTAGGGGCTATGAACTAGCCCCGCGTCGAAACGACTTAAACCCAGGGAGGACCGGTCGTGGCACCGAAACTAGCGGGCAAAATCGCCCTCGTCACCGGCGGCACCAGTGGGCTCGGCCTCGCCACAGCGAAGCGGTTCGTTGCCGAGGGTGCGAGAGTAGTCGTCACCGGTCGCCGTCTGGCCGAACTCGACACTGCCGTCGCGGAACTCGGCGGGAATGCGACCGGCATCAGTGGGGACATCTCGGTCCTCTCCGACCTCGACCGCCTCTACGAATCTATCCGCGAGACGCACGGGCGGCTCGACATCGTTTTCGCCAACGCCGGCGGCGGGGCGTTCGTGCCGCTCGGCGAGATCACCGAGGAGCACTTCGACAAGTACTTTGGCATCAATGTGAAGGGTACCCTGTTCACCGTGCAGAAAGCACTGCCGCTCATGCCCGCGGGCGGCTCGATCGTCCTCAACGGCTCGATGGTTTCGGTCAAAGGAATGCCAGGCTTCACGGTGTATGCGGCCACAAAGGCGGCGCTCCGGTCGTTCGCTCGAACATGGGCCGTGGACCTCCGGGGGAGGAACATCCGGGTGAACGTGGTCAGCCCCGGCACAGTCGTCACTCCGGCGTACAAGAGCGAACTCGGCATGACCGACGAACAGATCAAGGCGTTCGTAGAACATGCCTCGACCGCGACCCCGCTTGGCCGCGCCGGCACGCCGGACGAGATCGCAAAGGCCGTGGTGTTCCTCGCCTCCGACGACAGCAGTTACATGACCGGGGCGGAACTATTCGTGGACGGCGGGGCAGCCCAAATATAGGCCGGGGATCGCCTTTTGGCGAGCGAACGCAGGAAAGCCATTCTGGTTGCTGGCGAGTTTCGAGCAGCGTGCGACAGACTTCAAGGGCAAGCAACAGGCTCTGGACTTCCTCAAGGGCGGACAGGCAGGAATTCTCAACAGCACTCCTGCGGTCCAAGGATGCCGCAATGAACGATGAAAAGAATGGCGAACGCCTTTTCACCGATGGCGTCATCCGACCGGTGTTCCTCGACAACCATCATCGTCAGTACGTCATCGACGACGACGGCGAGCGCGTGTATGGCATCTGGATTTACCGCGAAGAAGACCACCCCGATTACCTCCCGATCCCGTCATGCAAGACCACGAACGTGTGAAGCTGATCGCCGGCCCTTATCGGATGCCACGCTGCCGGATCGGCGGCACATTATGCTGCGCCCGCTACGGCAAGGTCATCGTCCGCGGCATCTCCGACGCCCCCATTTCATGGCCGTACACCTGGGCGAAGGACAAGAAATCACCCCAGATCAACGCTCGCGCCGACACTGCGGCGACCAAGCCAATGTTCCGGGCCGCGTTCAAAAAGCGCCGGTGCCTCATCGCTGCTGATGGCTACTACGAGTGGAAGACGATCGGCAAGGCGAAGCAGCCGTACTACCACCGCCTCAAAAGCGATGAGCCGTTCACGTTCGCCGGCATGTGGGAATGGTGGAAAGGGGACGGCGAGAAACTGCTGACGTGCGCCATCCTCACCACGGACGCAAACGAGTTGGCTCGGGAGATATAGCCAAATGTTGTGGATAGCCGAGTGAAAAAGGCGGCGTACTTTGGAAGAGATTTGCTAACAGAATCTT
>DASRSQ010000539.1:0-3062 GCA_035656475.1 Gemmataceae bacterium
GCGGGTCGCTTAGACTCTATCGACTGCTATCGATGGCCTAGGATTCGGCCGGGGTGTCCTCTGCTACCCGATACTACTCCACAGTACTCCCCCTCACTCCCACTCGATTGTTCTGAGCGATGATAACGCATTGATCTAGCGCAGAACATTCTTTCTGCATGCAACAAAGAACCGTCCGTCCGATCCGTCAAAAATTTGCGCTCTTGATTTCAAAGACGAATTTCGACGATCCGCGATTTGCTCGGTTTCATGGACTATCGGTATCGGTCGGGTCGGTTTTGAGAATAATACGCCCAACAATGACCATCCGCCCCGCCAGGAAAAAGACCGTCAGCTTGATACAGATCCTCGGGAGGCCGAGGTGATAGCCCGAGACATTATATCACCGAAGGATCCATATCGGCAGCTTCTCACATGGTCCCTGGTTCGGCATAGGCGCGGAAGCGCACGAACGTGAAAGTGGACACCCGCCGGCCGTCGGCCTCTTCGACGTTGCGCGTGCTGGTCGCCGCCAAGCAGGTAATTCCGCGGACCTGCAGACGGCGGACCAATTCGACCGTAAGCGTGAACTCGCCCTGCACAAGGGCGTGCGACGTTCCCGGCGGGATTTGAGCCATGCATGTCTCTGCAAGAACCTCGATCGCCCTTTCGTCGGCATCCGGTGGAACTGCGGGAAACGCGATGTCTTCGATGCGGTCTGCGAACGCGAGCGCCGCCTTTGTCTGCGCCTCGCCCCAATTGGCGCTTGGATGATTGCTGAGATTGATGAAGCAGGCGCCACGTGGCGCCTTGGACTCGATCTCCTTATTCTCTACGGCAACCTCAGCAATCCTCAGTTTATTCAGTAGCGCTTCGGTAGTCTGAATGACATCCTTAGCCTTCTGCGCACTCTGCCTGTATTGAGCATGAAGAAAGTCGTTACGGCGATCCGTAACCTCTCGGAATACCGCGTCACGCTTATGAGCCCTGTCTTCCGCGCACTTCCGCTCCTTGTTGTCAAAATTGTCCGAGCCTGGGACAAGGGCGGTCTTTCGCGCATAAAGATTGACCCAGCCCTCGCGCACACTGGCGGTCGCTTCAAGATAGCGCCCGAGGCGAAGGTAAAGCTCCGCCAGAGCTGTGACAGCCTTACGACTCTCAGAACCTGACAGATCGTGGCCCGCGCCTGCGATCGGTTCGGCCATCGCCGCAACGCGGTCGAGAATGTCCGCTAGGGGTGGAGCGTGTGTCACGGCAAGCTTCTTTGTCTCCTGAGTTGCTTTCAGGAGACGAGCGGCGGAAGACTCCTTCATAGTGCCTCGGCCAAGCAGCAGATCGCCGGTTCGAAGGGTCTCAAGATCAACGCCAAATTCGCGCAGGCCTTTTCCAAGTGCGTCGAGATTGGGACGCTCTCCCTGCTTGCCACCTTCCGCCCATGCTTTCGCCAGCGCTCCGCCAAGGCGCTGAGTAGCCTCGGCTGCGTCTTCGGCACGGCCGGTTTTGAGGAACATCGCCAGCGCCCGTGACCAATCGAGTAAAGCTATGAACTCGCTTAGTTCAAGGATCGCGGCTCCCGATTCGGGATGCTGCGGATCGTAGGCTCCATAGAACACGCGAAGATCGGGGGGCTTATCATCGACGGCATGTACAAACGTGGCGACAGCCGCAGCAAAAAACGGTTGGGAGCGAAGTCCATGTGTGATGTCGAGCATCACTGAGCCATCGCTACCGCGTAGCTCGTTCTTAATAACTGCGAACTGCTTCCAAAGATCTCCTTGCGCACTACCGGAAGGAATCCCCTCGAACCGCGGCGCGGGCTGGCTACTGGCGCGCAGAGCATCTCTTAGGCCTTGACCGTGATCCCTTTCCGCATCCTCCGTGGCGAGAACAACGATTTCCGAGGGTCGCAAAAGTTCGGCCAGAGCGCGACACACATAGGGCGTACTTGAGGCTCGACGTCCCGCGAACTCATATTCGACGGTGTGGTACTTGCCCCGACCGAGAAAAGTCACAAGCCGAGCGATTCTCGGCTGCTCCGCCGTACTCACCGCAGTCTCGCCTCCCCTCGTTCGACCTCTTCCTCACCTCCATCGGGAAAGCGGATAAGCAGATGCTGGCCGCGATCCTCGATGATCCGGACAAGCTCGCTGTAGACGATCGCCTCGCGTCCTGACCAATTCTCAGGAGCGCGGGCTCGCGGTGCGGGTGCTGTTTTCGTCGGCGTGCGGGACCGGACCTCGTCCTCGTTGGCTTGCTCCTCAAAAAACTGCCCATATCCGACGGCGGTCTTCGCCCCGGCGCCGAGCGTTTCCAGAGCCTCCTTCAGAAGATTGGCCGCCTTCTTGCAGTCCTCTTGATCTTGGGGGTTTAGCTGGTTTCGCGGCAGCACGGCAAAAACAAACGTTTGCCCGGGCGCGACGGTAAGGAAGGGGATCGGAGTCGGTGAATGCCAGTCGGCCGGGACGGCATTCTTCTCGCCCTGATACCAGGAGCCGTAATGCGGCGTCATGACGTCGGCATCCAGGGCGACAGGCTCGGTCGGCAACCCGTCGAGGAAAACGACGCTGCCGATGGCGAGGCCTGCCTCCGGCTTTGGACCGAAGATGCGCTCGAGCGCCTCGTCGTCGAGGCCCGTCCAGTCACGCGCGTAGGCGCGGGCGAGCCCCTTGAGGCTGGAGCCGGCGATATACGGCGTCCCAAGATCGTGGCGCCAGGTAAAGCCGTTCTCCACCGGATGATTGCGCCCCAGGCCGGTGACGAAGCGCCAAGCGGTCGTCCGCCGAAAACTGCAGCCTGTCTGCGCCTCGACGAGGTCTTCGAGGCGCTTGACGGCTTCCGTCATGAGCGCACTGTCGCCGATCTTTTTCGGTAATGTGCTCATCCAATCACGTTTGCCGCTGTCGCCGGCAAAGCCGGTCCAGTCGGATTTCCAGCGATCGCAAAACTTGTCGTACCAGAGACCGGTATTTCCGGTAGACACTAGCGTCGCGCTCCTCGCGGCTGAGTACAGCGGCCGCTTGCCGCTTGGCGGCACATTATGATGCGATCCTAATGATCGCCTCAGGCTTCGGTCGTGCTGGTCT
>DASRSQ010000540.1:0-2062 GCA_035656475.1 Gemmataceae bacterium
GGCACCATCACGATGGTCGGCGACGAGCCATTCCTTCCTTATCAGCGTCCGCCGCTCTCAAAGGCCTATCTGCAGGGCAAGCTGGAGCGCGAGCGTCTGTTTCTCAAGCCGGAGTCGTTTTACACCGAATCGAAGGTCGAGCTCATCCTCGGCGTCGCCGCAGCCAAAATCGATCGCGGGAAGAAGCAGGTCACGCTCGTGGATGGGCGCATTCTGACCTACGACAAACTCTTGCTGGCGACAGGCACGCGCGTTCGTCCCATTCTGGTGCCGAATGCCAACCTCAAGGGTATCTATTATTTGCGCAGCATCGCTGACGTCGATTCCTTGCGGGAAGCATTTCAGCCTGGAAAGCGTCTCGCCATCGTCGGCGGCGGCTATATCGGTCTCGAGGTTGCCGCCGTTGCCGTGAAGCACGGTCTCGACGTTACCGTGTTCGAGGCTTTAGATCGCCTGATGCAGCGCGCCGTCTCCCCGCGCGTCTCGGCGTTCTATGAAGAAGTGCATCGCGCGGCCGGTGTGAAAATCCTCCTCAATACTGCAATTGAGAAGTTCGAGGGCACGGAAGCTCTTGAAGGTGTGACGGCCAATGGCAAGACATGGCAGGTTGATTTCGCTTTGGTCGGGATCGGAGTCGTACCGAACGCGGAACTGGCCAAAGACGCAGGCCTTCCAGTCGATAACGGCATTGTCGTCGACAACTGTACGCGAACGGAGGATCCGGCGATCTTCGCTGCAGGCGACTGCACTTGGCATCCCGGCCGCGAAGGCGTGTTCTTGCGCCTTGAATGCGTTCAAAACGCCATCGATCAGGCAAAGCACGCCGCACTCGCGATGCTCGGCAAGCCTGTGCCCTATTCGGAAGTGCCGTGGTTTTGGTCCGATCAGTATGACCTGAAGCTGCAGATCGCAGGTCTGGGCCGACCGACTGATCAACAGGTGCTGCGGGGCGACCCCGCTTCGCGCAAGTTTGCCGTTTTCCATCTGCGTGACGGAAAAATCGCCGCCGTTGAGGCGGTGAACGCCGCGCCCGAATATCTCGTGGGCCGCAAGCTGATCGCCGAGGGCAAGACCGTCGATCCCGAAAAGCTTTCCGATCTTTCCATTCCCATGAAGAACATGGCTTAATTACCGGTACGAAGGAGCCTTTATGCCCAAGATCAAATATATCGACCACACCGGAAAGGACCGTGAGATAGAAGTCCCTGTCGGCTGGTCCGTGATGGAAGGTGCGGTGAAAAACCTTGTGCCCGGCATTGACGCCGATTGCGGCGGCGCCTGCGCTTGTGCCACCTGTCATGTCTATGTCGATCCGGCATGGATTGATAAAATTCCACCAAAATCCGACATGGAAGAAACCATGCTGGACTTTGCGCAAGATCTCGAACCGACGAGTCGCTTGTCCTGTCAGATCAAGGTAACGCCGGAACTCGACGGGCTCGTCGTCCGTACGCCCAAGAGCCAGCACTGAAACGATTGCTGATTTATTCAGCAGCGTGAATTTCCCGATCGTCGGGCGCGCCGTCATGGACGCGGCGTGGAATATGGCAACGCACGATGGTGCCTTGTTCGGCGCGGCTGTCGATCTCAACCCAGCCATCGTGCAATTCTATGAACCGGTTCACGAGGGCGAGGCCTAGACCCGCACCTGCTCGTTGGCCGCTACGCCCCTTGGCGGCGAAACGTTCAAATACATTTGCCTTCACTTCGGGCGCGATTCCCGGGCCTGTATCGGCTACGGAGATGTTGACATCTTCGTCCTGTATATCGCCCATCAGTGTGATTGTGCCGCCGCGAGGCGTGTATTTGAGAGCGTTCGACAGCAAATTGAATACGACTTGCCGGATTCTGCGGCCATCGGCCAGGAAGACGCCTGCATCTTCGCGGCAATCGAGACGCAGCTCCAGGCCGGCCTTGGCAGCCCATTCCCGTACATGTCCCGCAACTTCCGACAACAGCGCATGCAGGTCGATGCGTTCCAGTTCGAGCCGCAAGGCGCCAGCTTCTATCAACGATAGATCGAGAATGTCGTTGATGAGGCTGCGAAGCGTGTTTCCGCCTG
>DASRSQ010000541.1:0-2458 GCA_035656475.1 Gemmataceae bacterium
ATTCGCGGAGCGCATTCTGACGGTGGTGCAAACGCTGCGCCTGCAAGGCCGCTCCGTGCTGAGCTACCTTCAGGAGGCCATCGCCGCCCATCGCTCAGCCCGCCAAAGCCCCAATCTGGTACTCGAAGGGTGAACGGTTACTTCATTTTTTCTTGGTCTCCGCCAGCACATTAACGGCCACATCGTATTCCGGACCCGTGGATTGCCCGGGACGCCGAAGGTGAAAGACGATTCGGAACTCGGACGGCGGCGACGAACCGATTCGAAACTCGAAATGATGAATCGACGGGGCGCCAAACAGCTTGCTTGTTGGTCCTTCGATGGTGGGAGTGCCCACCAGAGCGGCGATATTGTCCTTAGGTGGCACGAGGTGAAGCTTGTAGCCGGTTCCGCCGGCCAGCGACACGTGAACCTTGACCGTTCCACCGGGTGGCACCGTCACCTTCCCGTGCGGCGCACTGCTTGACAGCGATACGTCATTACCCTTCGCAGGTGGGAGTGGGGGCGAGATTACTTCCACAACATCAATCGTGATGCGAGTTTTCTTCGCGGCCGGAGCGGATCCCGCGGGGCCGGCCTGGTGTTCGAATACCAGCGCGGCCTTGCCCAGTCGTTCTGCCAGGAAGCTGTACTGCACCCACGCGTCCGGTCCCCAGCCGCGCGGCAGTGGACTGCGCCGGCTCAATGGTTGCGGCGTTGCGCTCAGCACATCCCCAGAAAGATCCGCCAGTTTCCAATTTCGTTCGAGCGCCCGGGATTGCGGCAGCCGCACAAAAATGCGTGTTCCCTTCGTGACCTGGACGGTGCTTCCATCGTCCGCTTCCGCAAGCACGCACTCCTTGGCTGGCGCGTTGGAGGGTGTGACGCGCTTGCCGGCTTTTCCCGTGATTGGAGTTGGGAACCAGCCATGGGCGCCCCAGGGGAATTTGGAAATGCCGCCCCAGTAGAGCGTTCCCCAAGGAGTGTGGACATAGTCGTTCACGTCAAGCGTGGGGAAGCTCTTGGCATCCACCACGATTCCGTCATGAGTCAGCGTGCCCCACTCGCCTTCGCTGCGTGTGCCCCAGGCTTTGATGGCGAATTCATACTGCCAGGCCCCGACCGCCAACTTGGCCGACGGGGTCGCTGCCGGGCTGCCGGCAGGTTGTGCATTCACCAGCGGTCTAATGCCGAGAATAATGATCAAGGCGCCAGAAGCGATGGCGCTGAGGGTGGGTTTCCGGAACATGTTGGCCTCCTGTTTGGAAAGCGCGCGCACTCGGTTCCCCATGGCTGGAGCAAGCAGGATGCCAATGGCGATTTGCCCGAAATTGCCGGCCGACCGTTTGCAAGCGTGTGCGAAAAAGGGCCGCTGAGCCCTGAACAAGGCGAGATCCGCACACTCATCCATTTGCCAAAGTCGATTTTGACATTGATTCACGCGAACTGGCGCACGGCATATTGTTTGCGAATCACACCGCCGACCATCAACTTCCTCGCTTGCAGAAAGTCTACCGATGTCGTGGCCGGCAAGATCATGCGGCGATTTCTCAAGCACGCCAATTGGGACCGCCTGAGGGGGACACCTCAACCTTAGAAGACACTTGACGAGAGGGGTGCACCATGAGCTGGGCACAGCACAAGATCGATCAATATCGGCAAGGCAAGCCAGCGACGTGGCTGGAGCAGCGTATGCTGGAACACGCGGAACCGGTCCATTTCGTGGCCGCTTGGATTGCGGCATTCGGCCTCATTTACGGGCTCTGGATACACGACTGGTCGTGGATCATCGGCTCAATGCTGCTGGCTATCTTCGGTCACATCTATTCTTGGATGTGGAGACGCGGCAAATGACAACCATCAGCGCCGACGAACGAAGTCATGAGCTCGCGCTCTTGCGGCAGATGCTGCCGATTCGCCGCTTCGAGAAAAAATGCCCGGAGCCGTACTCGGCCCCGACCCAAAGATGGCGACATTGAACGGCTGCATCGATTGTCTCGCCGCCCACCCATAGTGGGTGTCGAGAAAAACCAAGTTGGAGACAATCATGTTGCAACGAGCTTTTTCATTTTGTGTTGCCGTGTTCGGAATATTGTGCACACCTCAGATGGTTCGGACCCAGGACATCGTCGGCGCATCGGTCGTGGTCATGGTGCCCAGCGATGCGAAGCTCTATTTCGACGGCTACGCGACCAAGCAAACGGGCGAGACTCGCCTGTTCACGACGCCGCCGCTCAAGACGGGAAGCGAGTTCTACTATCAGCTCAAGGCCGAGATCGCTCGCGGCGGCAAGACGTTGACGCAGGTGCGCAATGTTCCGGTGCGTAGCGGCGATACAACTTACGTTGACCTCACCCAACTCGACCCTGCCAGTGCGCCGCCCAGCGCCACATCGCTCGAGCCACCCCCCGACGATCACGGTTGGCCGCGCAAGATCGAGGCGGAAGGAAACACGATCGTCATCTATCAGCCGCAGGTG
>DASRSQ010000542.1:0-3295 GCA_035656475.1 Gemmataceae bacterium
GAAGAAGGCTATCCCGGCAAGCTAGACCTCCAGGTCTCGTACTGGCTCGACGACAATAATCACCTCATCATCGACTACCGCGCGACCACCGACAAGGCGACGCCGGTGACCCTGACGAATCATAGCTACTTCAACCTGGCCGGCGCCGGCGCGGCCACGGTGCTCGATCACGAACTGCAAGTCGAGGCGAGCGAATACGTGCCGGTGGACAAGACATTGATCCCGACCGGAAAGCTGGAGCCGGTCAAGGGGACCGTGTTCGACTTCACCAAGATGACGCGCATCGGCGACCGCATCGACAAGCTGTACGACACCGGCGCGAAGGGATACGACCATTGCTTCGTGCTGAGCAAGCGCGGCGCCAAGGCCACGCTCGCGGCCAAGCTGCGCGAGCCGAAATCGGGACGCACGCTGACGGTGCTGACGACGCAGCCGGGCATCCAGGTCTATACGGGAAACTTCCTATTCGGGCAGAAGGGCAAGGACGGCAAGGAGTACAAGCAGCGCAGCGCGGTCTGCCTTGAGACCGGCGGTCTGCCCGACGCCGTCAATCAGCCGACCTTCCCGTCGATCATTCTGCGGCCCGGCATGGCCTATCGGCACTTGTGCGAATACGTGTTCTCGGCGGAGTGAGCCCATGCCCGCGGTTCTGGATCGCGAAGAATACATCGAGCAGGCGTACTTCTTTCGCACCGTGCGCGAACGCATGATCGAGGAGCAAATCCCGACGCAGGTCGTGCTCGAGCGCGTGCACGAAGAGATCCTCACCATCACGCGCCTGCCGATGGCGATCCAGTTTCTCGCAACGGAGCTGAAACATTCGGGCCTGCTGTCGTCTGGCTTCGCGCGCTTGCCGCACTACTTCACGCCATTCCAGGCGTTTGTGGTGGCCCAGGCGGAGGACGATCGGACACGCTTCAGCATCGATATTGCCTTGCTGGTGCTGGAACGCGAGGCGACGTATCGCAGCGAAAAGCCGATGCCACAGGGACTATTCGTTTACCAGTTCGAGACGTTGAGCCGCAATCGCCTGGGCTACGAAGAAGGGCTGCGGTGCATGGCGAAGGATCCGCTGTATGACGCGGACTGGCGGGCGTACATCGAGTTCGTGCGTCGGCAGGTCGGGGTGCTCGATTTCGCGGACCTGGTGTATGTGCGGTCGGAGTGGTACGTGACGGACCAGCGACGGCACACGCCGGAGTATGCCGCCCCGCTGCCGCCGCTCTTCGCGGCCAAGGAGGGGCAGATCGCCAAGGCAAGCCGCGGGCGCGATCCGCTGTATCTCTTCGCGGCATTGCAACGGCAGCTCGCCTACCCGGAAGTGCCGCGCATCAAGCCGAAGGAGGATCCGAGTTCGAAGCTGCTGGAAATACAGGCGAAGCTGCGTGAACTCGAAGTGCGTCTGAAACTGGTCGAGGGGGAACAACGCGGCAAGGTGGACCTGAGCGAGTTCCTGGCCAAGCCGGAACTGCTGAACCCGCCCGAAATTGAAGAATAGGTCGATTTCATCTTTCCCGAGTTCTTGGGGACCGATTAAAATGCAGGGGCATCCCTGAATGATTTCGGAGCCCCTGAAAAATGTCGAATCGCCTGATGCGGTGGATATTCTGGTCGGCGGCCGGTGTGATGGTGGCGGCGACCGCGTTCAGCTTCTATCGCTACATGCAGCCGCGCCGGCCGCTGCATTCGGCCAACGCGTCGGCGAAGAAGAGCGATCCCGATGCGACGTCGAGCGAGCCGGATCCGGAGGATCCGGGAACGCCCGAAGTCGCCAGCGTGAAGGTAGTCCACCCCACCCGCGGCACCATCGAACGCAGCACGGTGCAAGTCGGCACCGTCGAGGCCTTCAATTCGGTCAAAGTCCATGCCCAGGTGTCCGGCTACCTGAAGAAGCAGGCAGTCGACATCGGCTCACGCGTCAAGGCGGGTGACGTGCTTGCGGTCGTCGACGTGCCAGTGCTGGAAAAGCTGGTGGAGAAGAATGACGCGCTGGTCGAGTTGGCCAAGGAGCGCGTCAAGCAGATGAATGCGAAGGTGGAGATCGCGAAGGCAGACGTCGAGGCGGCCAAGGCGCAGGTCCTGTTTGCCGAGGCGAATGCGCTGGCGTCCAACGCATGGGTCACGTTCCGTGCGCTGCAGCATCAGCGCGTCAAGGACCTGTTCGCGTCGCGCAGCATCGAGGAGAAGGTCGTCGACGAATCGAAGGAACGACTCGAAGCGGCAAAGGAAAGCTCCAATGCATCCCGGGCGGCGGTCGTGACCGCCAAGGCGCAGGTTGGGTCCGCCAATGCCAAGGTCCACCTCGCGGAGGCCGATCTGGGCGAAGCTGGGGCCCAGGTCAAGGTCGCCCGGGCCGAGTTCGAACGCACCCGCGTCCAGCTTGCCTACGCCACCATCATCGCTCCCTTCGACGGCAAGATCTCCGAACGCACCTTCGTGCCCGGCGACTTCATCCATTCCGCAGCCGACGGCGGCTCGTCCCAGTCCCTCTTCACCATCGAACGCACGGACCTGATGCGTGTTGTCGTCCAGGTCCCCGACGAAGACGCGCGCCATGCCGACCCTGGCGACCCGGTGATGTTCGAGATCACGGCTCTCAAGGGCGTGAAGTTCATGACCAAGATCGCGCGCGTCGCCGGCGCCGAGGACCGCCGCACCCGCATGATGCGCGTCGAGCTTGACCTGCCTAACCCCAAAAACCAGATCCATCCCGGCATGTATGGCAAGGCGACCATCCTGCTGGACAAGGTCAGCGATCGCCTGGTCATTCCGCGCAACTGCATCGTCGGTAAGGTTGTCGATGGCAAGGCCACCGTGTTCGTCCATCGCGAGGGCAGGGCCCAGCGCGTGCCAATCAAAGTCGGCGTCGACAACGGCGTACGCATCGAGGTGCTCGAGGATGGCCTGAAGGCCACCGACGAGATCGTGCTTGATCCGCCGTCCTCTCTGTTTTCCGGTCTCGAGATCAACGCCACGCTCATCGAACAAGCCAAGGAAAACATTGTCGCGGCGCCATAGGCATGCGCCGCGAATTTTAGCCACAGAGGACACAGAGCACACAGAGAGCGATCGAACATAACGGAGGCGTTTCAATTCTCTGTACTCTCTCTGTGCCCTCTGTGTCCTCTGTGGCTAAGTCCTACGGCGAATGTATCATTTCAGAAGCGCGAATTGCATCCGCGATCGCAAGCCATACCAACACGACCCGCCGCGTGACCGATAATGTGCGCCGCCGGCGGTGAATCCGGGAGCGCCAATGAAGGGTTTGATCCAGGCATCTCTCGCCAATCCCCAC
>DASRSQ010000543.1:0-3420 GCA_035656475.1 Gemmataceae bacterium
GGCGGACCTGCTCCGGGACGCAGTCCGCGCGCTTCTGCAAAGCGGGGCTAAACAAAGAAGCCCAATCCAGAGGGATCGGGCTTCTCGCGCTTTCGGGGGATCGGGTTACTGCACCTTCTTCAATTCCGTCTCGATGTCGCCGACTTGCAGCGAGCGGTTCGACACCCGGCCATTGCGGTCGATCATGAAGACAGTCGGCAAGATGTGGATGCCATACTGCGTGGCGAGCGGGCTGCTGGAGACGCCGCTGGCGTTGTTCGGCGGCGCCTGGAACAGGTGGGTGCCAGGAGCATTCGCCTTGGCCACGGCGGCCTTGGCGCGAGCCGCGTCCGGATCGAGGTTGATCGCCACCAGCTCCACATTCTGCTTTGCGGCTGCGGTGAGGATGCGGTTCATCTTGGCGAAGTCATCCTGATACTGATCGCCATAGCTGGCCCAGTAGTAGACGACGACAACCTTGCCCTTGAGCGAGGCGATGTCGAACAGCTTGCTCGAATCGCTGAGCAGCGGTGCGGTCAGCTTCATCTCGTTGCCGGTCAGGTTCAACCGGGCGACGCAGCCCTTGGCGTGCTCGGCGAGAGCGTGCTTCGGGAAGTTATCGAAGAGCTGCGTGTACCAGCGTTTCGCTTCCTCGTCCTTGCCGGAGAATTCGCTGCCGTTGCCAAGGTGACGCAAGGCTTCGGGAGTGTCCTCGGCCTTGGGATAGAGCTTGACGTACTCGACGAGGTTTTCGAGCCACTTGTCCTGGATCTTGGTGATTTGGGCGATGGGCAGGTTGGGCTGAGCCATGTCGATGGCGTAGCGCGTCCAGATGACGCGATAGTGGCCGTAGGCGGCGAGGTTGCTGCTCGGCATCTTGGATGCGACATCATCGCTCATTTTCTTCAACCCGGCGAAGGCGGCCGCCTCGCCCGAGTTCTGGGCCAGTGCCGTGTGGTTGTCGAAGATCTGCTTGTACCAGCCCTCGCGCTTGTCCTTCTCGTCGAGCTGAATGATCTTGTAGACGAGCGGAATGCGGGTCCGCATGTAGGTGTCGACCTTCTTGTCGTTCGAGAGCGGCGGTCCCAGGTTCGGCTGATCCTTGTCGAGCTCCGCCAACTGGATCAGCAACTTCTGCAATTCCGGCGTTACCAGCGGATCTTTTCCGCCACCGTTGCCCGGGTTGACGACCGGCATGCCAACCGGATCGACGTTGCTGGGCACATTGACGAGGCGCCAGGCCATGCCGACCTGGATCATCTCGCCGGTGTGCAGCCACTTGTAGTCCTTCGGTCCCTGCTCGTAACGAATCGGACGAGACGCGTACTTGATGCACTCAGTCTCGGTGGTCGTGTCGCACTGCGGCACCGAACCTTCAACGGCCTCGAACTTCGCTTTCGACAGATCGATCGCCTTGGTCAGCGCATCGAACTTTTCCTTCGCCTTCTGCTGGGCGCTGAGGATGCCGGTCGCCTTCGCGGTCGGCAGCTTGATGAGCTTCATGTCGCCTTCGCTGATGAAGAGAGTTTGCAGGCGAGCGAAGTCGTTGGTCGCGGTCGCTTGATAGGCTTCGAAGCCGACTTCCTCGGCGGAGATCATGCGCCAGGCGGTGATGACGGCCTTGCCGTTGACGATGGAACCGACGCCCCACTTCATGCCGCCGGCGTTGAGCCAGCGGAAGTTATTGGGAGCGCCCTTGTAGGTTGTGTCGAACTCTCGATAGACCTCGACGCCGTCCTTGTAGTAGCTCCAGACGTCGACCTTGTCGTCGCCATTGGAATCGTAGAAACGGCGGAGCGGTTGCTTCTTGCCATCGAAGAGGACCCAACCGCTGGCGCCCTTGGTCGCGCCCTGGACGGAGGCGACCGTGCAGGCAGCGAGTTCGTCGGGCGTCGGCATCGAGACGACAACATCATCATGCTTGGGCGCCAGGCGCGGATCAAGCATCTGCGCCGGCGTCGGCGGCGTACGCTTCGCCTGAGCATAAATCTGGGGGACGCTGCACGCAAGCAGCACGAGCCCCGCCAGCAGCTTCTTGGTCATCCCTGTCTCCTTCTGTAGGTCAGCCTTTCCAGGCTGACATGACGTGTTGTCAGGCTGGAAAGCCTGACCTACGCACATCCGATGCAAACGACACGACCCTTCTTACTTCGGCAATCGGGACGACCGGCATTGAAGGAAAACTCCGCCGCTTGCGGCTTAGCGTCCGCGTGGCGTCATGCGGACGCTAAGCCGCAAGCGGCAGTCGAAATGCTACGCCGCAGGCGGCTAGTTGGTTCGCCCCTCTTGACTGAATTTTCGTACCCATCTACAATTGCATGCAGGATTTTGGACGAAGCGGCACGCTCGCATGGATTTACATCGCTTCGCCAACCGGAACAGCAACCCATGGAAGGGAAGCGGAAGTGTCAATCCTCGTCGCCAGCTCCGAACGCACTACGATTGCTGCCGCGCAACGCTGGCGCGCGAACGGGCCCACTGCCGCGGATTCTGCCCCCTGGTGCTGCGTGACCGACGACTGGGCAGCCTTGCGAGAACGCGTTCGCGACGCGAACGACATTGTCGATATCGTCGGCGAACGCCTCGCGTTGCGCCCGGCCGGTGCAATCCACAAAGCCCTCTGTCCTTTCCATGCCGACAAAAATCCATCTCTCACCGTCGATCCGCGCCGCCAGCGTTACAAATGTTGGGCATGTGGCGAAGGTGGCGATGTATTCAGCTTTGTGCAAAAATTCGACAAGGTCACCTATCCGGAAGCGCTTGAACTTCTCGCTCGACGCGGCGGTATTTCTTTAGAAAAAGTTCGAAAAAAATCTCAAGGTCCCAGCCGCGCCGGTATGCTTGACGTGATGAAATGGGCTGGTGACCAGTTTCACCAATGCCTGCTCGACACGGAACAAGCAGAAGCAGCGCGATGTTACCTCGGCGAACGCAAGCTGACGGGTGAAACCGTCCGCAAGTACACGCTGGGTTACGCGCCCGCGGGTGGCGAGTGGCTGGTGCGACAGGCCGCCAGTGCCGGCATCCCGGCCGACATGCTGGAACAGGTCGGTCTGATTGCCAGGCGGAACGATGAGAGAAGAGGCTACTACGACCGTTTTCGCGATCGCGTGATCTTTCCGATCCGCGACATCACGGGCCGCATTGTCGGCTTCGGCGGGCGTATTCTGCCTTCCTCTCCTGTATCGGCGGAACGGGCCCCGCCGAAATATTACAATTCCGCGGAAACGGCAATCTTTTCGAAGAGCGAGAACCTGTACGGCATCGACGCCGCCAAGCAGGCCGCAGCCAAGGTCGGCTATCTGGCGATTGTCGAAGGCTACACCGATGTGCTGATGGCCCACCAGCACGGCATCGCACAAGTGGTCGCAACCATGGGCACCGCGCTCAACGAACGCCACATCAAGCGCCTGAAGAATGTGGCTCAGCGCGTCGTGCTCG
>DASRSQ010000544.1:0-5160 GCA_035656475.1 Gemmataceae bacterium
ATTCCGCTCATGCGTGTCCCAGCCACCCTGGTTGGGCAGGTTTGGCCCCATTCTTGTCCAGTTGATTTGCACCAGGGAAATGCCGGACTCGATAAGCCGTCGCGCCAGCAGCACGCTCTGGGCGTAGCGCGAGCGGCCATAGCGGTCGCGCATCGCCGCCGGTTCCTGTGCCACATCGAACGCACGCCGCACCCGGCCAGAATGCATCATGTCAAGAGCCTGGCGAAACTGATGATCGTAGTTCGCGGCTGCCGCCGAGCGTTCGACGGCATCGAGATGATGATTCACCTGCTCCAGCAACGATCGGCGTTCGTCGAAGCGAAGCGGCGTCATCTCGGCCGGCATCGCGATGGCGGGAATCTGTGCGGTCGCGGCCGACGGATCGCAGTGAATGAGCCAGGGATCGGCGGCACGACCGAGGAAGCCGGCGTCCTGACCCGGCCAGGGAATGTTGCCGTCGTTCCAGATGTGTTCGGGAATCACGACTGACGCCGGCATGTCGCCGGGCCGAGTTTTGATGCGATTGATCAGTGCGGCAATACTCGGCCAGTTGTTCGGCGCCCCGGGCCGCGCGTTCTCGACGTTCGGCGGCACGTGAGGCACGCCGGTCATCATGTAGTAGCCGCTGGACGAATGTGCGTTGTCGCGCGTCGAGGCCGCGCGCAGCACCGCGAAATGGTGGGCCTGCTGCGCCAGCTTTGGCATCAACTCGCAGACTTGCAGACCGGGAACCGAGCTCGCGATGGGCCGAAAAGGGCCGCGGATTTCTTCCGGAGCGTCAGGCTTGGGATCCCACGTCTCATGCTGCGGCGGTCCGCCGGTCAGTCCGACGATAATGCACGCCTTCGCTTTGCCGAAGGCCCCCGTGCGCTGCGTCGCTTGTGCCTGTGCGTTCCAAAACGTCGGCAACGACAGACCGAGCGCCCCCAAGGCGCCAACGCGTAGCCAGTCGCGTCGCGTCAAACGATCGCAGAGCTTGGCCCCGGAATCCTGAATCGCCAGCATAAAATCCCCCCTGTGTTCGGAGAGAATTCTACCCGGATTCGGCTGCCTTGGGAACATCTAAAGCGTGGGAAGAATGGGATTGATGCATGGCCTCTGAAGTAGTCCTGGGGACCAGACCATGCCGTCGGGACGGGCAAGAATGCCTGCCCTATGTCCCCTCCTCGACTAATGGCCCGCTCACTGCTATATTCACAGAGATATAGCCCGATCTCGGAGCGAGGCCTGATGCCTGGTAAACGATATCAAATGAATGCGGGACGCACGACCAAGCAGGGTCAGCAGATCAACGTCGGCAAGGATTCTCCCGAATATCTCGCAATCACCACAACCATCATCATGAATCCGGACGATATGAAGGAAGCCGGCATCGCGTCGGGTTCCAAGGTCCGCGTGCGCTCCGACAACGGCGAAGCTGAATTCCTCTGTAAAGACGGCAAAGTCCCCGCCGGCATGATCTTCGTCCCGTACGGGCCGCCCACCTGCAGACTGATGGGACAATCCACCGACGGCACCGGCATGCCCACGTCCAAGGGCTGGGAAGTCGAAGTCGAACCGATTGCTTGATTGGAATCGTCATGAACACCAACGATACCACCATCCCCGGCCCCGACGGCGACGTCGCCAACAACGATGCGGCCCTCGCCTGGGAAGAGATCGCCCCGGGACGCTACATGCCGCGCCGCGTGCGCGGCAGTTGCAAGGGACGCGTCCTCGGCTGAACGTTCCTCGTGCCGCCCGGTCCGGGCGCTGCTGACAATGTCAACGACAAATCAAGCGAGTCTGCACAATGAATCTGAACGTGGTCAAAAACGCCACCTGTACCTTCTGTGGCTGCGTGTGCGATGATATCGAACTGCACGCCAACGAGGAGAAGATCGTCGAAACCAAGCGGGCGTGCAGCCTCGGCGAATCGTGGTTCAAGAACCACACAGCCGAGCGCCACTATCCCGACGCGCTGATCGACGGCAAGGAAGCATCGGTCGACGACGCCGTCGAAGCTGCCGCCGACTACCTCCTCAACGCGAACATGCCGCTCGTCTATGGCATGAGCAACGTCACCTGCGAAGCGCAGCGCGAGGCGGTGACGCTCGCCGAGATGGTCGGCGGCATCATCGATTCGCACACCTCGCTCTGACACGGGCCGACCGAGATCGCCGCCCAGTTGGGCGGAAAGGTCTCGTGCACGCTGGGCGAAATCAAGAACCGGGCCGACTTCATGATTTACTGGGGGGGCAACCCTGCGGAGTGCCACCCGCGCCACTTCACGCGCTATTCGCTCACCCAGAAGGGCAAGTTTACGCCGAACGGCCGCAAGGACCGCACCATGGTCCTCGTCGACATCCGCGAGACGCCGAGCGCCAAGGCCGCCGACATGTTCCTGCAGATTCGGCCCGGCAAAGATTTCGAGCTGATCGCGATCCTGCGTGCCCTGATCAAGGGGCAGCGCGTCAATGAGGCGATGGTCGCGGAGACCGGTCTGTCGCTCGACAAGCTCCGCGAGCTCGTCGATCAGATGAAGGCCGCCCGCTTCGGCGCCATCTTCTTCGGCATGGGCCTGTCGATGACGCGCGGCAAGCACATGAACTCCGCCGGCATCCTCATGCTCGCCACCGAGATGAACGCCTTCACCAAGTTCATCGCCATGCCGATGCGCGGCCATGGCAATGTCACCGGCGCCGATGTCGTCATGCGCTACACGACCGGCTACCCCTTCGGCGTCAACCTGTGCCGAGGCTACCCGCGCTTCAACCCCGGCGAATTCTCCACGGTTGACCTGCTCGTCCGCGGCGACAACGACGCATGCCTGGTGCTCGGCGCCGACCCCGGCGCGACGATGCCACAACCCGCGATCGACCACCTCGCGCGCATCCCGACGATCACGCTCGACCCGAAGGTGACGCACACGAGCCGCATCTCGCGCGTGCACATCACGACGGCCGTGACCGGCATCAGCGCTCCAGGCACCGCGTACCGCATGGACGAGATCCCAATGCCACTGCGGCCGGCGCTGAAGTCGCCGTATCCGTCAGATGAGGAGGTGGTACGCCGCATCCGCGAAGCGGTGGCGCGTCGGCCGGCGTGGCTGCCGGGGCGCAATGGGCATGCGGTTGCGTAGGTGAAAAATGCTTGATATCCTACGTTCGTCAGGAAATCTCGCAGGAAGGTGAATCATGGCAGTCATCGACAAATCTTCCGCGCCATGCGCGGCGAACAGCGACTCCGAAGTTCAGCGGCTGGAAGCACTCGTTGGCGATCTCCAGACGGAATGCGCCAAACTGCGCGACGCCTTGGCAAAAGCTGAGTCGGAACGTGAAGCGTATAGGCATCTTTTCCTGAACGAAGCCCGCGAACGGGGAGAGTTCAGGGACGTAGACTTTGACGACCTGATCCGAACCTCACCCGGTCCCGTTGAAACACTGTGACGGCGCAAGGACCGAGCAATGACCGCCCTGAAAATTGTTTGGTCCACACCGGCCAAAAAGCAATTCGACGACCTTCACAAACGCGCGATTGCCGCGGGCCGACTCGACGATTTCCTTGCCGCACACGCCGAGGTAGTTCGCATCCTTGGCGACCTCGAAAAGGCGACGGAGAAAAGCGATCCTTTGTACAGCGCAAAGAAGCCAGGCGGCATGGTTCGCCATCTGGTTCACCGGTTTCTCTCGGTAACCTTCCATCTCTATCCGGATGAGAGCGTTGTGTGCATAGCCAGGTATGTGCCTGTTCCATCTACCTGGCCGTTCTGATATGTTCCCTTGCGAAGCCTCTCATTAAGGAACAATCGTGGCATTCCCACCCTTCAATGACGAAGGCGATCTACCCCCTGGCGTGCACTCCGCGACGCTGTCAGAAACGCTGCAACATTTCGGCCACGGCACCACTCAGCGTGTCGCCGTCGCTGATCGATTGAATCGAATCTATCACCTCGCCAAGTCCACCAACCACCTCGCTCGATTTGCCGTCTTCGGCTCATTCGTCACGGCAAAGGATGATCCGGACGATGTCGATATAATAATGCTGATGGGAGACTCGTTCGATTTGACGAAAGTTACCGGCGAGGCGGCAATAATCTTCGATCATCAGCAAGCCGACGCCCATTTTGGCGCGAGCATATTTTGGGCGACCAGAAGCGGTGCCTTGGGTGGCGAGCAAGCGATGATCGAACATTGGCAATTGCGCCGCGAGGGCGGCTTTCGTGGAATCGTCGAGATCGTGGGAGAATAGCCGTGATTGCCAACGATCAACAGTTTCGGACCACGCAGGAACGCATCGCCTGGTTCCAGCAGCAACTTTTGCAATTGCGCAAGGTCGAAACCAATCCAACCAACTATCGGGCCTCCGCGTCGGGCTTTCTTGCTGAGATCGATCGCATGCAGCTTGAAGTCCGCGAGTATCTGAGTTCACTCCCAACGGAAGCGGCCTGACCGAGAGTACTTCATGCTTCGAATCAAAGGCGGCAAAGTCTACGATCCCGCGCACAACGTCGACGGCGTCGTCAAGGACATCTGCATCGACAACGGCAAGATCGTTGCCGACGTCGATGGCGGACGTGTCATTGACGCCACCGGCATGATCGTCTTTCCCGGCGGCGTCGATATCCACACGCACGTTGCCGGCGGCGCCCTCAACTTCGCGCGTGCCCTCACGCCCGAAAATCAGCGCGCGGCCGCGAAGTTCATGCACACCGAGCACACGCGCGCCGGCATCGGCGGGCCGACGCCGACCACGTTTGCGACCGGCTATCTCTACGCGGGCATGGGCTACACCACCGTCGTCGAGGCCGCCGTCCCGGTGCTCTCCGCGAAGCACACGCACGAGGAACTGCGCGATACGCCGATCATCGACAAGGCGTGTTGCCTGCTGATGGCCAACAACGAAATCATGATGGACCTGCTCGAGAAAGGCGAGACCGAGCGGGCGAAAGATATCGTCGCCTGGCTCATCTGGGCAGCCAAGGTCTATGGTGTCAAGGCGGTCAATCCCGGCGGCGTCACCGCGTGGAAGTGGGGCAAGGACGCCAAGCAGCTCCACGAACCGGTCTATGGCTACAACAAGGTCACGCCGGCGACGATCATCAAGAATCTCGCCAAGATCGTCGACGACCTCGGCTTGCCGCACCCGATGCACTTGCATTGCAATAACCTCGGCGCACCG
>DASRSQ010000545.1:0-6585 GCA_035656475.1 Gemmataceae bacterium
ACATGCGGCGATCCCGTGCGCTAAACCGCCGAGCGGACGATGATGACGCTTGCAATGGCCACAGGCGAAAAACGCGGACTACTCGCATCCCTTGCCTCGACTTCTACAATGTAGGTGACGACACGACAAAGACCCTCACCCCCGGCCCCTCTCCCCGAGGGCGAGGGGAGATTGAAAGGATGCCAGGCCATGATTGATATGTCGGCCCCGTTCCGGCTCGATCCGAAAATCCAGCGCGGCGGCAACTACGCCCGCCAGCGCCAGATGACGCTCTCTGATCTCCTCATGGAGAACCGCATCATCTTCCTCGGCAGCTCGCCGGAGACCGGGTACGATCCCGAGATCACCGACTACATGGCCAATATCACCATTCAGCGCCTCCTCTATCTGCAGTACGAGAACAAGAACCAGGAAATCCACATGTACATCAACAGCCCCGGCGGCTCGGTGTACGCGACCCTCGCAATCTACGACACGATGCAGTTCCTCGAATGCCCGATCGCGACTTATTGCATGGGCATCGCGGCCAGCGGCGCCGCCATCCTGCTCGCGGCGGGGACGAAGAAGAAACGCTACGCCTTGCCGAATTCCAAGGTCATGATTCACCAGCCTTGGGGCCAGATCGGCGGACAGATCACTGACATGGAAATCCAGGCCAACGAATTCGAAAAAGATCGTCAGCGCCTGAACGAGATCCTCGCCAAGCACACCGGGCAGACCGTCGAATCGATTGCCAAGGAAACGGATCGCGATCGGTTTTACACCGCAGCCGAGGCAAAGGAGTTCGGGCTGGTGGACGAGGTCGTTGAGAAGAAATAGGCAACGCGCCGCCGCTCGCGGCTTCGCGCTTGCGGCAGACACAGAACATTCCCTAAACTTTACGTCTCCCGGGTGCCGATCTTGAGATAATGGACCGGGAGGTTTCGGAGAAACCGATGCCTCTGATTCCGTATGTGGTTGAAGGCGGCGGACGCGAAGAGCGCGTTTTCGACATCTATAGCCGGCTGCTGAAAGATCGCATTATCTTTCTGCAGGGCGAGGTGAACGACGACAGCGCAAGCCTGATCGTGGCCCAGATGCTGTATCTGCAGTTCGACCAGGCGAAAGCGGACATCCACCTCTACATCAACAGCCCCGGCGGTTCGGTCACCGCGGGCCTGAGCATCTACGATACGATGCAGTACATCACTTGCGACGTCGCAACCTACTGCATCGGCCAGGCCGCCAGCATGGGCGCTGTGCTCTTGGCGGCTGGCACCAAGGGGAAGCGTAACTCGCTTCCCAACTCGCGCATCATGATCCATCAGCCTCTGGGCGGCATGCGCGGCAGCACCACCGAAATCTTGATCCGCTTGAAAGAGAATCAACGGCTCAAGAAGGTGCTCAACGAGATTCTCATGAAGCACACGGGCAAGACCGTCGACCAGATCGAAAAGGATTGCGACCGCGACAACTTCATGTCGTCGCAGGAAGCGCAAGCCTACGGTCTGGTCGATAATGTCCTCGAGCGCTTGCCCGCGCTGCCCGGTTGATCCCGCCGCTTGCGGCTTCGCGCTCGCCGAATCTTTCCAGCGAGCGCGAAGCCGTAAGCGGCAGTCAAAGGAACGCAACAAAATGCTGGCACGATGCCGAATTGCGTTCTTTCTCCTCATCCTGCCGCTTCTCACCTTCTCCGCGGGTTGCCGCAATAGAACCGATACTGTCGAGGCCGAGCTGCGTTCACGCGAAAAAATGTATCGCGATGCCCTGGCCGAGAATCAACTCGCGAACGCCCACATCTACTCCCTGCAGCAAGAGGTCGACGCGCTGCGCAAGGGCGCGATCATTCCATCCGACCAGGCCGCAATGACGTTCGGCCTCAAGCGCATCACGCTCGGCCGCTCGACTGGCGGCCGCGACAACGATCGCTATCCCGGCGACGAAGTGCTCGAAGTCGTCGTCGAGCCTCGCGATGAAAGCGACCACGTCACCAAGGCGCCGGGCTGCTTGCAAATCTACGCGCTCGAGGTCAGCCCGTCCGGCGTGAAGACACCGCTGTGCATGTGGGACATCGGCGCGGAGGAACTGCGGAAAAGCTGGAAGGAAGGCCTGCTGAGTACGGGATACACGTTGACGTTGCCCTGGAAGGCATTGCCCACGACGGAAACGGTGCGCGTGATCGTTCGACTTGTCACGTCAGACCAGCGCGTTTACGAAGCGGACAAAGACATCAAGGTGAAGCTGCTCCCCGGCGCCGTGCAGCGGCGGCTCGACGAAGGAATCCCGCTTCACGCCCCGATGCCGGTACCCGGCCCCGCTCCCGGACTGGATTTAATCCAGATGGGCAACGCGATGCCGAACCGGCCCGCGCGTGACGCCCAAACGCCGCATCGCACGCAATGGCGCCCCGCGACGCCGCAGGAACCCGGCATCACGCTCGGCGATCCGTCGCCTGCGGGCGATTAACGGCTACTTCTTGTACAAATCCAGCTTCGCATTCCCCGTGATCAGCGTGAATACATCGCGCACTTGCTCGAAACCAAGACGCAGCAAGAACTGCGAGTTGCGGCCGAAGCTTTTGGCGCCGAGGATGTAAAAATTCGGTTCTGGATTGCGCAGCGTCTCGGGGCCGGGGCAGAGCTGTGTCATGCAATCGTTCGACTTGTTCTTCTGAAGCGCTGTGGCAATCTGAATCGGGCCGAGCGATGCATAACACTCGTGGATCTGCAGTTCCCGATACAGCGACGGGTCCGGCGTGTAGCCAACGTTGGCGATGATCTTTTCGACCTCCTGCGTCTTCTTCTGCGATCCCGTTTTCAGGGTGACCCGAAAGCTCTGATTGTTGTGTTGCGGCTCGATCGCCTCCACGACCGTGCCGGCGCGGAAGTCGACATTGTCGTCGGTGCGTGTGGCCAGATTATTGGCAGCGACCGCCAGACGATCGCGTTCGCGCAGCGGATCGTTCGGAATACGGCGCAACGGCTGCGTCAGCGCCGCGCGGGCGACCCACGTCACCCAGGTGGTGTTGTGCTCCTGCGCGAGCTGGGCGAGATTGCGTGCCGTCGTACCGGCGGAGTAGCCGGCGCCGATCAGCAGAATCGACTTGTTGATGTAATCCTTCTTCGCGTCGCCGAGGACGTCGACCAGGCCATAGGCGATGTGGGGTTCCGCCTGTAGTTCGCCTAGTGCCGGGATGCCGCCCGCGCCGAGCCAGCGATGTCGGCCGTAGGTGCCGGTGCAATCGAGAACGACATCGGCCTCCTCGTAGCGTTCCTGATTTTTCTCGCGCAGCAGCAGCAGAAACGGCTGTTTGCCACGCGCCGCGTCCCCCGGCGATTCCTGCTTCAGCAGGCCCACCTTGCCGATGCTGAGAACGCGCGTCTCGGTCTTGGTGCGGTCGCGCAGCGCGTCCGCGATGGGCATCAGGTAACGCTCAACGTGCTCGCGCCCGCTGATGTTCGCATCGTCGGCGGGGAACGCGTAGTCCAGCTTGGTCGCGAGAATTGCCGCTCGGCCGAGCGGCGTCGCGTTCATGCGAAACGGGCTGAACAGTTTGACGTGCCCCCAGCGCCAGACGTTTTCGCCGATTCGGCCTTGCTCGTAAATCGTGAATGGCAGCTTGAGCTGGCGCGCATAAAGCGCCGCCTCCAGTCCGACTGGCCCGGCGCCGAGAATCGCGATACGCGGCAACGCCATGGAATCCCTCCCGGCTATCGTCGTGGTTCATCGCCAAAAGTGTCGGCAGTGCTTTCAATTGGCGGAGCCTTCGGATACGATAAACGCAACAACTAACGCTTTCTTATGATCGAGATTAGCCATGGCCTACCCCCGCATGTTGCGTCTGCGTCAGAACTTTCCCCGGCCGCGCGTTGAAAATATCCCGGCGGCCGTTCGTGACACGCTCACCCCGCTCAATCTCGGCGCCAAGATCAAGCGCGGCCAGACCGTCGCCCTCACCGCCGGCAGTCGCGGCATCGCCAACATCGCGCTCATCCTCAAAAGCACAGTCCAGCACCTGCGCGATCTCGGCGCCCAGCCGTTCCTCGTGCCGGCGATGGGCAGCCATGGCGGCGCCACTGCGGAAGGCCAGATCCAGGTGCTGCACAGCTATGGCATCACCGAGGAATTCGTCGGCGCCCCGATCCGTTCGTCGATGGACGTCATCCATCTTGGCGACACGCCGGAAGGTTGGCCGTGCTATCTCGATAAAAACGCGTCGACGGCAGACCACATCGGCGTCGTCGCCCGCATCAAGCCGCACACCAGCTACAGCGGCCCCGTCGAAAGCGGGCTTCTCAAAATGATGATGATCGGCCTCGGCAAACGCCATGGCGCGGCTCACTATCATCGCGTCCTGCTCGAACAGCCGTACGACCCGGTCGTGCGTGCCGTCAGCAAGGTGATGCGAGCGAAGGCCCCGATCGCCTTCGGCCTGGCCGCGGTCGAGAACGGCTACGACGAAACCGCCCTGATCGAAGCGTGCGCGCCCGCCGAGTTCGAACCGGTCGAGGAACGTCTGCTCGTCAAGGCCAAGGAATGGCTCGGCCGCTTGCCGTTCCATGAAGCCGACCTCTTGATCATCGACGAAATCGGCAAAGACGTCTCTGGCAGCGGCATGGACACCAACGTCGTCGGCCGCAAACGGGCTCTCCGTAGCGATACCATCGCTAACCAGCCCAACATGCGTTTCATCTTCCTCCGCGGCCTCACCGAACACACCCACGGCAATGCCTGCGGCATCGGCTTCGCCGACTTCTGCACCACGCGCCTCGTCAAGGCGATGGACTATCACGCCACGCGCATCAACTGCGTCACCTCGGGCTATCCCGAAGGCGCCAACATCAGCGTCCACTTCGACACCGACCGCGAGGTCCTCGATAACGCCCTCGCCATCATCGGCACGCGCAAGATGGAGGACGCTCGCATCATCCACATCAAGAACACACTGATGCTCGCCGAGGTCGAGGTGTCGGAGCCGTGCATGAAGGAATTGAAGCCGACGACGAAGTTCGATGTCATCAAAGGGCCGTATGAGCTGACGTTCGGCGCCGATGGCAATATCGCCGCGGTGTAGACGTGTCGCCAGCCAAGCGTCATTATCGTCCGCTCGGCGGTTTAGCGATCGAGGTCGCGCGCATGACGCGATGGTGTGCGCTAAACCGCCGAGCGAACGATAACGTCGCTTGGCACTGAAACACGCCATCTCTTGCACATTTCCGCGCTCCCACCATAATGAAGGCATCGCAACCCTAATCTCGCCCCACGGATCGAGTGCATGGCGGCAACGAAACCGTGCTTGCTGGTCATCGATGACGAACCGGATCTCCTGCAGAGCGTGCAGGATCTGTTGCGCCGCGAATACAAGGTCCTCACCGCCACGCGAGCCAGCGAAGGGCTCAAGCTCATCGAGCGGGAGCAAGTCCACATCGTCATGAGCGATCAGCGCATGCCGGAAATGACCGGTGTCGAGCTGCTCTGCATCGTCAAGAAAACGCATCCCGAAACCGTTCGCCTCCTGTTCACCGCCTACTCCGATCTCAACGCCGTCATCGATGCGATCAACGAAGGGAATGTCTATCGCTACATCTCCAAGCCGTGGGAAGTCGAGGATCTGAAGCAGACGCTGAAGCAGGCGTACGACCACTACCAGTTGCAGGAAGAACGCCGGCTTCTGCTGCAGGAATTACAGGCGAAGAACTCCCAGCTCGAGGCAGCCAATGCCGAGCTGCGGCGCAGCAACGAGTTAAAGAAGGCGTTCATCAAGGTGGCCAGCCACGAGCTGCGCACGCCGCTCACGGTGCTGCTCGGCTACGCCGACCTTTCGATTCAGATGACCGAGGAGCAGCCGGAACTGCAGCCCTGGCTGAAGGCGATTCAGCAGGCGGGGCATCGGCTCAGCGAGCGCGTCGATCAGATCATCAAACTCCTGATGGCGGAGCGTTTTGAGCGGCCGTTGCAAGCAACCGAAGTCGATGCGGCGGAGCTGGTGCGTTCCGCGGTCACCAGCGTTCGGGAATTCGTCGCCACGCGCAAGCAACGACTGGAAGTCACGTTGTCGGAGCCACTCGGCAACATCAACGTCGAAGCGGACAAGATTCACGACAGCCTGGTGCAGCTTCTGATCAACGCGATCAAGTTCACGCCGAACGAGGGCACGATCGGCCTGACCGCGTTGCGTGCCGGCGACCGCTTGCAAATCGCGATCAGCGACACCGGCATGGGGATCGAGCCCGACAATGTCCTGCATGTGTTCGATCCGTTCTTCACGCGCTTCGACGTGTCGCGCCATTCGTCGGGATCGTTCGAGTACGACAAGCGCGGCCTCGGCCTGGGCCTCAGCGTCGCCAAGGCGTTCATCGACATGCACGGCGGCAAGCTGACGGTGTCCAGCGAGCTTGGCAAAGGCACCACCTTCACCATCGACCTGCCTGCCTGCCCACTGCGTTGATCTTCACATTGCCCGTTCACGGATCGATGTGCTACCATCTGCATTCGCCTGAATTGACTAGGCTCGATAGGGATCATCTGGAGGGCGCGAGCGATCATCGGGAGGGCGAGGCTCCTGCCGAGCCTTGAACCCGCAAAGGCTGCTCGTGAACCAAAATC
>DASRSQ010000546.1:0-15919 GCA_035656475.1 Gemmataceae bacterium
ATGGGCGGCGCCGTCGTTCCTCGGGCCGCGGAGGGGCCGGGGCAGCCGGGCCGGCAGGTTTGGAATCCTGGATTGCGGAGACGTCGGTCGCCGCCGTGAACTGATGCTGGCAATCGGGACATTGCACGAGCTGGCCGAGGAAGTTCTCCGGCACCTGGAGCTGCCGCCGACAGCTCGGACAGGCTATGATCTGGGTCATGACTCACCGCAGCGGAGGGAAAGTATCACGAGCCGCCCGTTGCTATTCGTCGGCCCGGCTACAGTATTTGACGCAGGCCGATCCCAGGGGCTCGGAGTGCCTCGCCCCTGGGCTTCGTAAAGGTCACTTGCCTTGCACATCGACCTGGATGGCCTGCAAGATCTCCTGCGTGGCGTCGTCCTGCACGAAGGCGATGACGCGCAGGTGCTGCATCGCCAGCGGCCGGGACGGATTGGCGAAGGGCCGGAAGTTGGTCTCGTAGTTGTCGAGGTACTTGGTCAACCGGCCGCGCAGTTCGCCGATGTCGATGGAGACGTTGTGCTTGGACGCTTCGTCCTTGAGCGAACTTCCCGCGACGCCGCCGGGGGCGGCGCGGACGACGTTGTGATGCAGGCGAATGCGGTTGCCGCCGACGAAGCGGACGGTCTCCTCGGTGAGGAGGATGCGCAGCTTCTTGTCCTTGCCCGGATCGGCGAGGCCGGTGACCTTGACATGAATGTCGATCTTGTCGCCATCGCGCTGTGCCTTGGCAGTCAGCTTGACCTTGCCGTCCTCATCGATGAGGGAGTCAATAACATCGCGATAGGCCTCGTACTTGGATTTGGCGTTGGCCGCCCCGCCGCCGCCGGACGCCTTCGGCGAGCCGTTGAACAGGCTGGCGGGCACACCCCGGACTTTGCCTTTGTAATACGCCCAGCGCGCTTCGGTGTCGCTGTTGGTCAGCGGATCGGGGGCGGGAATGTGCATGTGATACTGCACCATCACCAGGTCGGTCGGCTTGTACGACTTCTGCAACACATCGAACGCCAGGTCGGCGGCGACGCACGGCGGGCAGCTCGCGCCGGTGAACAGCTCCATGAACACGACGCGGTCGCTCTTGCTCTTGCGGCCCGGGAACGCATCCCCCTTGAAGCCGGGCATCTTGGCCGAATATTCGCGATCGAGGATGTCTTCGAGCTTGTTGACGCGAAGATCGAGCTTGGTCGCTTCGTCCGTTTTGCCGGTCTTCTTGAGGGCGTCGCGGACAATACTGAGAACGCGCACCTGGTCACTGGCCGGGGTCTTGTCGGTGAGCCCTCGCTCGGCCTGGCGTGCATAGTCGAGGCCGAGCGGAGCGAACGCGTCTTGCTTGACGAGGGTCGACGCGACTTGTCCGACGATATTCGATTCCCAGCTTGGGCCGTAGGCCTTGGCAGCCTTTGTCAGCGTCGCCGACCACGACTTCACATCGTCGAGCTTGGAGCCATCGGTCTTGGCGGTGCGGAGCAGGCTGAGCCCCACATCAAAGATCACCGGGCTCTCGGCATGCTTCTCGAGCACCTCGCGATAGAGCCGAGGCGTTTCCTTCTTGGCCAGCTGGTCCGCTTCTTCGAGTTGCTTGAGGAGTTCGCTCTTCTTGTCGTTATCCTGGGTCTTGAGCACGTTCTGGCGTAACGCGGTCACCTTGGCGGCCAGCTTCCGCGCCTCCGCGAGTGGTGGACAAGGCAAAACGCGCATGCTGTTGGCCGGCGTCAGCTTCGTATCCTCCGTCGCGACCAGCGAGCCGAGGAAAGCGTTGCCATTGAACGTGATCGAGCCCGGTATCTCCTTCACGGCGCCCTTCGGCACCATGCCTTCGAACACGAACTCGATGCCGCTTCCCTCGATGGCGACGTGCAGCAGCGAGCCCTCCTGGGTGACTGATTTGAATTTGGCGCCAGCCAATCGGGATGCGACGACGTCGCCGGACTTGTCCTTCAGGCTGACAATTGCGAGCGATTGCTCGGCGTTGCCATTGGGGTTGTAGTTGAATTTCCAGTTCCCTTCCAGTCCTTGGGCGCCGACGCACATCGGTGCGCTCACGGCAACAACCAGGGCAAGGCAGATTTGCCGATACATGATCTACTCCTGATGATGAAATCCGAAACTCGAAATCCGAAATCCGAAACAAATCCGAAATCCGAACGATCCAAACCGAAAGTCGACATCAAGTTTGCATTTTTTGCTGTTCGAATTTGTTTCGGATTTCGAGTTTCGGATTTCGGATTTCCCTACACGCGATTCCACGGCGCCCTGTTCTCGCGACTGCGCAGCCGATTCGCCTGCGCGTCTTCGCGGAACTCCTCGCGGACCGGGTCCCATGTCAACCGTCGACGCAACTGATAGCCGATGTTGGCGAGCTGGCACACCTGGGCGCTGCGAGCGCCGATCTCGACGTCCGCGACCGGGCGATTGCGCGAGCGGATGCAGTCGAGCCAGTTCTGCTTGTGACTGTTGCCGACGTTCGGCAAATGGAAATCGCGATCGGTCAGCGGCGTCTGCAGGATCGAAGCCGGCGTCGAGCTGATCCCGCCACGGCTTACGTCGATGCGGCGTCCCTCGGTCCCCTCGAACCTGCAATCGCTCGGGCCGCCGTGGAACATTTCGATGCCGTTGGCGTAGACGAAGCGCAATCCAGTCTCGCCGCGTTCAGGCGGATGAATCTCGCTCGGGGCGCTCGTGTCAAGGTTGAGGGCCCATTGCGCGATGTCGAAGTGATGCGCCCCCATGTCGGCCAATCCGCCGCCGGCGTATTCGCGATAGTTGCGCCAGGCGGGGAAGTGATTGTGGATGTTGAGCGGGCAGAGGACCGCGTTGAACGCACGCTCGGGGGACGGGCCGTTCCACATGTTCCAGTCGGTGCCGTCGGGCGTCATCTCGTTGGCAAGGTCGCATGGCCTTGCCGGGCCGCCGACGCCGATGCGTACCGTGCGAACTGGGCCGATGCGGCCGCTGCGCACGTACTCGACGGCCTTGCGGAAATGGCCGCCGAACTCGGTTCGCTGCTGGCTGCCTGTCTGGAAGACGATGTTGTTGTCGCGTGCCGCCGTCACCATCGCCCGCCCCTCGGCAATCGTCAGCGACAACGGTTTCTCGCAATAGATGTCCTTGCGGGCCCGCGCCGCCAGCACGGCCGGGATGTGGTGCCAGTGGTCCGGCGTCGCGATGACGACGGCGTCGATGTCGCGCCGATTGATCAGCTCACGGAAATCGGTGAAGGCGGTGCAGCCGCGATAGGTGCCCGCCTTGCGTTCGGCGGCATACGCCCGATGCACGCGTTCGACGGCATCCTCGCGTCGCTGGCGATGGACATCGCAGACGGCGACGACCTGGACGCCGCGGTTGCCGAGGAAGCCTTGCAGATGGCCGCGGCCCATCATGCCGATGCCGATGAAACCGAGATTGATCCGGCCATTCGGGCCTTGCCCCTGGCGAGGGGTTTGCGTCGTGGGCTGCTGGGCGTGCGCTTCAAGAATGAATGGAACGCCAATCGCGCCGACGGCCGCGGCGCCGAGGAATCTTCGGCGAGTGGTCCCCATGGAAACCGCCTTTCGGGAGAGGAGTGGGAATAGTGGCTTTAGCTTAAGCGCTCACGCAACGCAAAGCAAGAGTCGGCGAAGGGATAGAAGTCCTGATTCAACAACAGAAAAAGCGTGACATTCGGCTCCCGCGTCCACCCGGTACTCCGGGAGGAGAGGGGCCGGGGGTAAGGGGCCGTCCTTTGCAACGACATATTGTTTCGCAAAAGATTCTGTCCCCCTCACCGCAACCCCTTTCCTTCTGGACTGGGGGGAGAGGGGCGTTGCGAGCGACACCACCTCATACTTAACTTGGCGCCTGCGAGTGAACCAACTCGCCCAGAGACTCGGACTACCTCGTCCCCGGGCTTGCGATCCATAAATCAACCCCCTAAACATCTACTCTGTTTTGCTCGGGAAGGACACTCGATGGGGTTCAGCCTGGTACCGCGCGAGATGAAGTTTTACGACATGTTCGAGGAGGTCGCGGCGACGATCACGCATGCGTCGACCCGATTTCTCGACATGCTGACCGTCTTCGACAATCTGCCGGCGCGCGGACTCGAGCTCAAGGCGGCGGAGGAAAAAGGGGACGGGCAGGTCGAGAACATCCTCGTCGCGCTCGATCAAACCTTCATCACGCCGTTCGATCGCGAGGATATTCACAACCTCGCCACCAGGCTCGATGACGTTCTCGATAACCTCGAGGAGACCGCCCACCGCTTCGAGGTGTTCAATATCAAGAAGCCCACGCGGGCGGCCATTCAGCTTGCGGCCATCATCAACGAATCCTGCCAGAACCTGGCCGAGGCGATTCATCAGCTCCGCTATATGAAGAATCCGGAAGAAATTCAAAAAAGAATCGTGAAGATTACCCAGCTCGAGAACGAAGCAGATCGCCTCTATCGCGAAGTCGATGCGGCCCTGTTCGATAACGCCGACCCATCCGACCTGCTCACTCTGATCAAATGGCGTGAGCTTTACGCCTGGCTCGAAGACACGGTGGACTCCTGCAAGGAATGTGTCCACGTCATATCGCAAATTGTCATCAAGGGATCGTGATGTTTCAGTTCTTCAGTCACGCAAGCCAGCATTTTTTCGTCGTCGATTACGCCGAGCTTTCGTTTTCGGTGTGGCTGCTTATCCTCTTGGCCCTGGCATTCGATTACCTCAACGGCATGCACGATGCCGCCAATTCCATTGCGACGATCGTGTCGACGCGCGTGCTCAGCCCGCGCTGGGCGGTACTGTGGGCCGCTTTCTTCAACTTCGTCGCCTTCGTGATCTTTCCGCTCAAGGTCGCCGCGACCATCCAGAATGATATCGTCGATCAATCGCTGGTCATGAATCCGGCCACCGCCAATTACCTGATCGCCGGCACGCTGACGGCGGCTTGCCTGTGGAACCTGTTGACGTGGTGGCTCGGACTGCCCACGAGCTCTTCCCATGCCCTGATCGGCGGCCTCGTCGGCGCCGCGGTTGTTCTCAAAGGAGACTTCTCCGCGCTCAAGTGGAACGGGCTGGGCTGGATCTGCCTGTTCATCGTGCTGGCCCCGGTCATCGGGTTCACACTCGGGTCGGCGATCATGGTCGCCGTCTACTGGATCTTTCGCCGGGCTTCGCCGCGCAAGGTCGATCGCGTCTTTCGCATCGGCCAGTTCCTGTCCGCATCGGCCTTCAGCATCGGCCACGGCGGCAATGACGCCCAGAAGACCATGGCGATCATCTTCATCCTCCTCATCGCCGCGAGCAACGGCGGCGCCAACTTCCCGACGCCGACCGAGGTGCCGACGGAAGTTGTCCTTGCTTGCCATCTCGCCATCGCCCTGGGCACGATGTCGGGGGGCTGGCGCATTGTCAAGACGATGGGGCAGCGCATCATCCGCCTGCGCCCCGTCGACGGCTTTTGTGCCGAGTCGGGGGCCGCGTTGACGCTGTTCCTCACAACGATCTTCCGTGGCATTCCCGTGAGCACCACGCATACCATCACCGGCGCGATCGTTGGCGTCGGCTCACTCAAACGGGCATCGGCGGTGCGCTGGACTGTCGCGGGGCAGGTCGTATGGGCGTGGATTGTGACCATTCCCGGCTCGGCGCTGATCGGCGCGATTGTGGCCTGGATTTGCAAATTGACGGAATATTGAATGACGCGGTATACTCCCAGGATGCGTCGATTCCCCCTTTCCTGGCGATTGTTCTTCGCACTCGGCACACTGCTGGTCGTCACCCTCGGCGGCCTCGGACTGGTTGGGGCTGCGCGCCTGGAGCAGATGGAGCTCGACGCCGTGCAGGACCGCCTGAGCACCAAGGCTGCCGTGCTGGATGATCTGGCGCGCACGGAAGGCTTGCCCGAATTGCAAAGCCAGCTCGGCAGCCTGCATGACCAGTTCCATTCGCGCATAACGCTGATCGCGATCGATGGCACCGTGATCGCCGATTCCGATCGCGACGAGCCATCGAAGCTCGACAATCATGGCGAACGCCCCGAAATCGTCGATGCACGCACGCATCCCTTCGGTACTGCTACCCGCTATAGCGCCACGCTTCATCAGCCGATGATGTACGTCGCCCGGCGCGTCGGCGACGGCAAATCGTCGGTGGCGTTCGTTCGCGTGGCAATGCCGGTGGAGCGCATCGAAAGCGACATCCGCAATCTCCGTTTTCTGATCTGCATCATCGTGGGCATGACGGCGGCGCTCGCCTTGATCCTGGCATGGACGTTCGTGCGACGGTTGACCGAGCCGCTCGACGAACTGGAACGGGGCGCCACGGCGGTGGCTGAGGGGCACTACGGGCAGCGCGTCTATGTTGAAGGGGATGACGGGATTGGCCGCGTTGCCAGCGCGTTCAATGCGATGAGCGCACGCCTGGCGGAACAGGTCGCCCAGCTCGAACACGATCGGCAACAGTTGCGAGCGGTGCTCGGTAGCATGGTGGAAGGGGTCATCGCCATTGACGGCGAATTCAATGTCACCTTCGCAAACGATCACGCCGCGGTCCTGTTTGCCTTCGTGGGGCCGCAGGCAACGGGCCGAAAGCTATGGGAGATTGTCCGGCATCGCCAGGTGCTGGATCTTGCCAATAGGATGCTTGCCAGCCAGGGCGAACCGGAATCGTTGATGTCCATCGCTCATGGGGATCGGAGCATCACCGCCCGTGCGGCACCATTACCGAGCAGCCCGGCAAGCGGCGCGGTGTTCGTCTTCCACGACATGACGGACCTGGCCCGGCTCGAACGGGTCCGCCAAGAGTTCGTCGCCAATGTCTCCCATGAGCTGAAGACGCCGCTGGCGGTGATCATGGGCTGCGTGGAGACGTTGCAGTCCGGCGCGATCGACGACCATGAAAACCGCGACCGGTTTCTCGACAGCATCGCAAGCCAGTCAAGCCGGCTTTCCGCCCTGGTGAACGACCTGCTCACGCTGGCCCGCATCGAGACCGATGCGGAATATCGGCCGTTGCAGGACGTCGTTCTCCAGGAGATTGTGGACAAGTGCATTCGACGCCAGCAGGTAAAGGCGAGCGTCCGACAGCTGCAACTCAACGCGCGACCCGACGCGCCAGCAGGTGTGGTCGTGTCGGCAATCGACACTGCCCTGGGCCAGGTGCTCGATCACCTCGTCAGCAACGCCCTGGAATACACGCCCGCGGGCGGCGCCATCGAAATCCACTGGCACGTTGAGGGAAGCCGTTGCTTCATTGAAGTGCGCGACACCGGCATCGGCATCCCGGCCGGCGACCTCGAGCGGATTTTCGAACGCTTTTACCGGGTGGACAAGGCACGCTCACGCGATTCGGGCGGCGCGGGCCTCGGCCTGTCGATGGTCAAACATCTCGTCCACAAAATGGGCGGCTCCGTCCACGCGACCAGCGAGCCCGGCAAGGGCAGCACTTTTGTCGTTGGTCTAAATTTGGCGACGCCCCCCGCGATAACTCAATGACTCCGTTTTTTGCGCCGCTCAATCAACGCCATGGCCGCCTTCATTCGGCTCGTAAACGTCACCGGCAACGGACCGCTCGCATTCGCCGGCGTCGCGTGCCAGCGCTTGCCAACCTTGGCAAGGGTGCCGAGCGTTTCCGTTCGAGTCATGCTGTTGCGCACGATCAACTCGAAACCCCGAGCGGCGTCGGCCCGGACGATGAAGATCTCCAGCACAGGCTCCAGCTCGCTCTCGGCGTAACGACGCCGTTCGACTGACCGCGGCAAATAGGTGTGCTCCAGCTCATAGCTGCACGCCTTCCCCTTCGTGCGCACGACCTTCGCGATCGGAGCATAGAGCGGACCGGAGTATCCGGTGACCGAGAGCCGAACCAGTTGACGCACCTTGAGAGCGGACCCATTCTTGGGCAGGACGACAATCATCAGCGCTCCAGGCGAAAGAGCTTCATCATTGCCTCTAGTAGCGTGTGCTTGCTCGGCTCCGGCGTTTCCTCGGCGAGTGCGGAGATCGGCCCGTGCAAGATGCGGTTGAGCAGCAGCTTCAGCGCGCCCTCGATGTACTTGCGGTCCTCGTCCGAGAGTTTGCCGTTCAGCTTCGCGAACAGGTCGGCGGCCACGGCGCGGCGCTGTTCCTCTCCATACTGCGTGAGCTGAGCGATAATCGGCCCATGCTTGCGGCGACGCCATTCGTTCTGGAACCGCTTCACCTCCTGCTCGATGATCGCCTCCGCCGGCCTGATGTGCTCGCGGCGCTCCTTCAGCGTCTGTTCCTGGATGCGCTTGAGATCGTCGACATTGAACAGGCACGCCCGATCGCCATCGTGGATGCGCGGATCGAAGTCGCGCGGCACCGCGATGTCGAGGATCACCATGGTGCCTCGGCTGCGGCGAGCGAGAATGCCGTCAAAGCGCCGCCGTGTCATGATCGGCTCGGGGGCGCCGGTGGTGCTCAGCACGATGTCGGCCTCGACAAGGGCATCATCGAGTTGCTCCCACGGAATCGCGACGCCATCGCAGCCGCGGGCGACGTCTTGGGCTTTCTCCGGACTGCGATTGGTGACGAGGATGCGCTGCGGATTCAGCGAACGTAGATGCTTGAGGGTGAGCGCGCCCATTTTGCCGGCGCCGATGACGAGCACGGTCTTGTCATCGAATTGGGCATGCACCTCACGCACGTAATCGACAGCGACGCTGGAGACGGAGACATGTCCCTTGCTGATGCCGGTCTGCGTGCGAACTCGCTTGGCGACGTTGAGGGCCTGCTGAAACAGCGAATGCAGGATGGCTCCGGCGCTGCCCGCGGCCTGAGCCGATTCGTATGCCTTCTTGACCTGCCCCGCGATCTGGCCTTCGCCGACGATCAGGCTATCGAGGCTGCCGGCGACACGGAAGAGATGCCGCACGGCATCCTCGTTCCCCTTTGAATAGAGCGCGGCGCGGATCGGCTCGAGCGGCACCGCGTGAAACTGCGCCAGGAACTCCGCGATCAACTCCGCATCGGGGGCGACCGTCGCGCCGGCCCGGGCGATGTAGATCTCGGCGCGGTTGCACGTCGACACGATCGCCGCCTCGCAGCCGTAGCGGGCGGTCAGTTCGTTGAGGGCGGCGGGAAGCTTGGGACCGTCGAACGCGAGCTTTTCGCGCAGCTCGATCGGCATCGTCTTGTGGCTTGCGCCAACCAGAAGCAAGTTCATGGGCCGCCTCCCTGCATAAAGGAGTGCGGCGACACCAGGGCGACCACGAGAATCGCGAAGGCGAACATCGTCCAGAGCGCGAGCTGTCGGCCACGCACGTGGACGAAGTAGCGCAGGTACAGCAGGATGGCAAACACGAGCCAGAGACAGACGACGCTCAGGATACGCAGGCTGAGCCAGTCCTCGATGCCGTTGTAGATTTCGAGCACGACCCCCGCGAGCAAGCCGGCGGTCAAGAGCGGGAACGCAAGGAGGATCGCCCGGCGATTCATTTGCTCGAGGCGTTCCAGGCTCAGGAGAGGCACGCCCTGATTGGGAGGCAGCTTGTGTCGCAGTCGGCGCATTTGCACGAGGTACATGACGCTGGCGATGAATCCGATCGATACACCGACGGCCGCGAGCAGGAGGAGGATGCCGTGCGCGACGCTCCAGAAGGAGCGCCAGGTTTCCGCCTCCGACGGCGCCGGCAGCACGACGGCGAGCCCGATCAGGCCGAGCACCAGCGGCAAGACGAAGAGCGCCCACGCGATGCGGGCATGGTGGATCGCTTCACTGAAGTAAAAGACGGCAAGGATCAGCGCGAGAAACAGCAGCGACCCCGTCGGCGATCCGAGCGGTAGCCTTTTCTCGGCAATAAGACATTGAACGATGAGGAAGACGACGTGCGCGAACAGTCCCGCGCCGCCGAACACCAGGGCGAGGATACGCAGGATCGGCCGCGGCCGAAAGAGGTGCCAAAGCTCCAGCGCAAATGCGACGCCATAGCTCGCGGCGAAGCATAGGATGCTGATCTTCTCGAAAAAGCTCTGCATGCAAGGATTATATCAAGGGGCAAGGGGTAGCGCAGGCGGCGCGGCGCCCGTGGTGCACGCGGCCTCGCCTGCACACCAGAATCCGATCCACACCGCGATCCTGCACGCATCCGGATTTGTGCAGGCGAGGCCTCCTGCACCACGGACGATTGCGGGAAATTACATCATCTTGGCTGCTCCGGACCAGGCTGCGGTGGCGAGTTTGCGTCGGGCGAGATCCGCGAAGATATTGACCCCGGTGAGGTGGCGGGACACGCGGATGGTACGGCCGGCGCCTTCGACGAGGAACCATTGGTTGACTGCGGAGTAGCGGACGCGCTCGACTTCGCTCCAGTTTAGCGTCGCCGGGCCGGACCAGGGGGAGAAGCGCGTCAGGGCGTCTTCGGTCAGGATGATTTGCGTCCGCATTACCTCGATAAGGAGCAGGCCGGCGATGATGCTCATGGCGAGCAGGGCGATGCCGGCGATGTTGACGCGTGCTTCCGTTTTCCACTCAAATGTCCCGATCACGTAGATCATGACCATCGGCGCAGAAAGAGCCAGGGCGAGCGCGATGCAGCGCAGCGACACGCCGTAGCGCATGTCGGCGAGCACGCCGGGGGCGGCCAGCCTGCGTGGACCGAAGATCGCCAGCGCCAGCCAGGCGAGCATCAGACCTGCCGCGAGCGCGACATAGACGATTTGCGTGGTGGACATTGGCACGCTCAGGAGTTGCGCAGTTCTTCCTTGCGAATCACTTCCGCCAGGAGCTTTTTGACCTGGTCGATGTCGTTCTGTTCCACGCCTTCGCGCCGCCAGTAACGGCGCTCGAGGGCGTCGAGGACGTGCTCCCACATCGCGCGCGTCGGCTCGAGGCCACGGGTCCATTCGCCGCGGCGTTTCAGCTTCCAGCGAAACTTCCAGACATTCGCGAATCGCTCGGCGCACAGGTAGCGGCGCTCGCCGGTGTCTGGATCGATGTCATGCCACTTGATTTCCATGCCGGCAATTATAGGTGTGGGGCGAGGGCGCAAGAAAACTGCCTATCCTGGGAGGATAGGCAGTGGGTGCATTCTGATTCGACGTCTACTTCATGGACTTGAAAATGAAGAAGATGCCGCCGCCGACCACCGCCAGGCCGACGCCGAGAAAAACAATACCGACGATGACGGCAATCAGGCCGCTGCGCGAGGCTCGGGGCGTCTCAGCGGCTTCCGGATTGGCGGCAGGCGCTTTCTGGCTGTTCGGCTGGGCCGTTGGTGCGGGCTGCGGCGCCGCTTGCGGTGCGGGCGAAGCCACCGGCTGCGGATTCCCCGGTTGCGGATTGTAAGGCTGCGGGTTGCCTGGTTGCGGATTGTTCGGCTGCGGGTTGCCCGCCTGCGGGTTGCCCGGAGGATTGTACGGCTGCGGGTTACCTGGCTGCGGGTTGCCGGGCGGAGTGTAAGGCGGTGGCGTTGGATTAATCGGCGTCGGATTGCCAGGCATCGGCATCGGATTGATCGGCGCGGGTTGATTGCTGAACTGGTTATTGGAGACCTGCCAGTTCCACGAATTCTTGCCATTGTTGGCGGTGCCCGAAATCTGTCCGCCGTTGATGGTGCCCTTGTAAGAGATGCCGCCGGGGAAGCTGACCGTGATTTGGTTGCCGTTACGGCTCCAGTTGCCCCGGGTGTTGCCATCCCTGTCAATCATCGTCGCCTGGCCGCCCGGACTGAAGGTGAAGGTCAAGGCGCCGTATCCCATCAGCGTTTCGCTTCCCTGCCAGGACGAGCCGGCCAGATCCCTTTGCCCATTTTGATTGGGTTGCATCACCGGAGGCGTCGGTTGAGGCATTGGCTGCGGCATCGGATTATTCGGGTTCGGAGACCCGCCCCCGATGCCGTTGATGATCTTCGCGCCGCAAAACGGACAGGTGCCCGGCGGAAATGCGCCGCGGCCGATTTCCTTGCCGCACTTGCTGCAAATCCACACACGTTCAAACTTGGGAGGCCCAATCGGCGGCCTGGGTTGCTTGGGAAACTGGGCCTGCAGGCTGCTGGTCATCAATACAATTAATGCCGGCAACGCCAGAGAAACCACCACGCCGACTCGAATTGCTCGCGGCGACATGCGCATGGTCCACCTCTCAGGATTAATTATGATTAGTGCAGTCTAACGGAACCAAATAGCCATTGCAACCATAAACTCATAATCGGCTGTACACGGACCGAGAATTCGTTCGATGGCCTTGGCACGGACATTATAATAATGCGATTCGGCCGCTTCGCCATGAGGCTTCAAGCAAGCGGGTGAAATCGACTCGCTGGATTAAGGATCAGGAGTCAGAATGCCGCTTCCCGCTATCTGTCCTGGTTGCCAGGCGTCATTCCGTTTGCCGGAGACGCTGGCGGGCAAGAAGGTGCGCTGTCAGAAATGCAGTCACGTGTTCGAGGTGCCCGCGCTGACTGAGGCGCCGGTTCCCGGGCCGATCGTCGCGCTGCCCCCACCGACGCCGCCGATGTCCTTATCGCTGGACACCGAGCCGAGCGCGCCCAGCGTTCCGGCGCCCGTCACGCCTCCCGCGCCGGAGATCATCGAGGCAAACTTGGTGGCGCTGCCTGCGCAGCCGATCATCGAGGCAACGCTAGTGCAGTCGCCTCCCCGGAAGTCAAAGGGCAAGCCCGCCTTGAATGCGCCTCGCCCTCCCGCGAACGTGGCACCCCCCACAACGACGACGGCATGGGCCGTTGCCATCCTCGCCTTTTGTGTGATCGGCTTCGCGCTCGTAGCGAGCCTCGCGGCAGCCTGGATCGTGCTTCATCTCGACAAGAACAGTCAGAAGAGCGTCGCCTCCCTTGTGATAAGCGTTGAAGGGGAAAGGGGCAATTCATGCGAATTTTCTTGAGATTGCTGGCCATCGTGGCCGTGCTCGGCAGCGCGAGCGTCGCGCAGGCGCATTTCCTGTTCGTCCGGATCTTGCCGATGGCGGAGGCCGGGCGATTCGCCGAGGTCTATTTCAGCGACCAGGCCGATGCCGGCGACACGCGATTTATCAGCAAGATCGCCTCGACCAGGCTCTGGCTGCAAGCCAAGCCCGGCGAGTTCACGCCTCTCGAAATTCACCAGACGCCCGATCGCCTGCGCGCTTGCCTGCCCGTCCGGGGCGGTGTCGCGGTCGTCGGGGAATTGACCTATGGCGTAATCGGCAAGAAGTCATTCCTGCTAAAGCACTATCCCAAGGCCGTCGCAGGCTCGCTCGATGAAGTACGTGCGTTCCAGCCCAAGGCGAGCATTCCGTTCGAGATTCAACTTCGCCCGGACGACGCAGGCGGCCTCACCTTCACGGCGTTGCGCCAGGGCAAGCCAGTCCCCGATGCGAAGTTCACGGCGGTCGGCTCCGATCTGAAGGATCACGCCTTCACGGCCGATGCTCAGGGGCGTGCCACCTGGAAACCGTCGGCGCCTGGCTATTTCGCGGTTTACACGAGCCAGACTCTGCCCGCGAAGGGGGACTACAAAGGGCACAATTACGACGAGATCCGAGAGTTCACGACGATCGCCTTCGCCTGGCCGATCGAGTCAAAAGGGGCCGACGCCAAGGCGGTCGCTTTGTTCCAGGAAGCGCTCGATGCCCGCGCGTCGTGGAGCGATTTCCCCGGCTTTCGCGCCGACATCAAGGCGAGTGGCGACGGCCGGCCATGGCAGGGACGCGCGACGATTTCCGCCAAGGGGCAGGTCACGATCGAGATGGAAGATGAAGTCGTCGCGCCGTGGGTCAAGGAACAACTCGAATCCCTCGCCATGCATCGCATTGCCCGCAAATCGGACAAGACGCCGGTGCTGCGCTTCGCGGACCAGGATGTCAAGAATCCGCTCGGCCGACTGCTACTCTTCGACGGCGGCCATTTCGCATCCAGCTATCGCGTCAAGGATCGGCAGCTCGTCACGGTCAATCGCCACATGGGCAAGCTCAACATGACGATCACCGTCATCGACAACGACCTGAACGCCGAGAAGAAGTTTCTGCCACGTTCCTACACCGTGCAATACTGGGACGCGACGACCGGCAAGCTCGACCGCAGCGAGCTGATCCAGAACCTCTGGACGCGCGTTGGCTCGTGGGACCTGCCGACGCTACTTTCGGTCACCACCGCATCGGGAGCAGGGCAGGGCACAAAGACGATGTCATTGTCGCAACACCGGCTGTTGAAGTAGCGCATCCCTCCCGGCAGAGGGGAGAGACGCAATCAATTGATTGATCTTGCACTGCTTCGCCACTCTGGGCTACCTTCGCCGCATGGATGTGTATCTTCGGCGCATGCTCGGCGTGCTGGCAGTCGCCGGCATGCTGTTCTTCACCCGGCTTGGCGAGCGCACCCTCTGGTCGGAGGAGGTTCGCTGGCTGCAGATCCCGCGCGAAATGCTCGCCAGCGGCGATTGGTTCTGGCCCACCATCAACGGTCACACCTACTACGACAAGCCGCTTGGCTCCTACTGGCTCGTCCTCTTTTCTTCTTTCGTCACCGGCTGCCTCGACGAACACAGCGCTCGCCTTCCCTCGGCATTCGGCGCTCTACTCAGCGTCGCGCTATTGATGGCGATTGCGCGTCGCCTGAGCGGCGACAGGGTCGCTCTGGTGTCAGGCGTGATTCTCGCGACAAGTTTCAGCTTCGTCTTTTTCGCACGCAATGCGTCCACCGATGTCGAAACGGTCGCTGGCGTTCTGGCCACCCTGTGGATTTTCCTCAAGCATGACGAACATCCGTCCGGCTGGTGGATCCTTCTCCTATGGGTGACCATGGCGCTCACATCGCTGACCAAGGGATTGCTCGGCTTCGCTTTGCCGATCCTCGTCATCACGGCTTACTCATGGGCGCGAGCATGGCCGCAGCGTGCCAAACGAATTTCCTGGCTCGTCGATGCGAATCGCTGGCTCGCGCATCCGGCGACGCTTCTCGCGGTCCCGCTCGCGGCGGCGCTCTATCTCGGGCCCTTCATCGCATCGTCGGCAATGCACGGTTCCGGCGACGGTTTCGCCATGGTGTATCGCGAGAACATTCGGCGATTTTTCGACCCGGTCAATCACCGCGGGCCAATCTATCTGTATGGCTGGGTGATTTTCATGCTGGCCGCGCCGTGGTCGCTGCTATTGCCAGCGGCGTTGGTGGATGCTTGTCGTTGCCACAGGCTGCCAGCTTGTGAGATGAGCCAACCGGTGGTTCGCGATCACAACGGCCGGCTGTTCGCACTTGTCGGCTTCTGCTCGATTTTCGTCTTCTTCACGCTGTCAGCGTCCCGGCGCAGCTACTATCTGCTGCCGATCTTGCCCTTCGTCGCGCTGCTGATCGCGCAGATGCTGACGTCGTTGCAACGCACTTGGCTGGCGCGCGGCGCCCTTGTCGTGCTGACAGTCGGCGTCGCTGCGAGCGCATTCGCGCTGGTGCCGGCGGCATCGCTATTGCCTGAGCCGTGGGACCGATTGCCCGATTTGCCGTGCCCCGGCGGGTTCGTTGTTGCTTGGCTGGTCGCCATCGCCGGCATCGGCTTCACCTGGTTGCGACCGGATCGTCGCCTCGCCTGGGCGTTCGGAAGCGCGGCTGGGGCGTTCATGCTCTATCTGTATCTCGGCGCCTTGCCCGCGCTGGAGATGTATCGCACGCAACGCCCCTTCGCCGAAGCGGTCAAGCGGGAAGTGTTATCGTTTCCGGATTCGGTCGCGCTCTACCGCACGCGCGAAATCGTCGGCCAGCTCGACCCGCCGGCGCCAATCGCGGAATGTCACACGCCCGGCGAGCTGGACGGCTGTTCGTCGCGATGGCTCATCATGCGCCGGCGCGACTGGGAGCGCTTGCAGCGGCCCGGGACGATCGTGATTGCCGAGACGGTGCATCCATGGGACGACGAGGCGCGCATGTCGGAGAAGTTGTTGCTAGTGGAAATGAAACGTCCGAGCCGCGCACGCAGCGCAGCGGAGTAAGCGGCGCCTTCATGCCGCGCTT
>DASRSQ010000547.1:0-2912 GCA_035656475.1 Gemmataceae bacterium
CGGCGTGCAGTTCTAACGCTTGCGCGCCACGTTCGATGTGCACCAGGCCATTGGTGGGCACGGCGCCAAACTCGTTTTGCAGTTCGCCTTTCAGCGGGCCAGGAAATTCGCCGACGACGAAGCCGACCGCTTTTTCCGGCAGCTTGGCGAGACGCTTCTTGAACGGTCCTTCCGCGGCGCTGGTTTTCTTCTTGGCGCGAACGTCCAGCACGGCTTGCACCAGGTCTTCCTGCCTGGCTTTTGGACCCGCTCGCTCGGCAGAGACCAGCAGAAAGTCGGTGTCGCCGACGAGCACGATCGACGGGGTCCGATTGTTGGGTGATTGCAGCAGGGTGATCTTCGCACCGTCCGCCGGCTTGATCTCCGTGGGTTGCATGCGTCCATCGACTTGCCCGAGCAATTGCATCAGGCCATCATGGCTTCCCTTTCCGGTCATACGGAGATAGAAGCGGCCGTCGCCACGCTCGGCGCCGTCGGAGTAGCCGAAGGCGACACGGTCGATGCGGAGGTTGCCAATGTTTTCGATGGCGGCATATAGCTGGTGCTTTTCGCGGGCGGGCAACATCTTCAACATTGCCTTGAGCGAATCGCTATTGCCATCGCCACGCAGATCGAGGGCGCCGGCAAGAGAGATGTCGTCAGGGAACCATTCGAACGCGTTGGCACGCAACGGCTGCTTCTTCGGCGCCGTCGCCTTCTTGCCATCGAGCTTGTTGAGCAGCCGCTGGGCATATTCCTTCGAGAAGCCGGCCTTGTCCTGGGCGCGCTTGCCTGTCGCGATCTCCTCGATCGCCTCGCGGTTGCTGGCGTAGTTCGACGCCTTCTTGAACGCGTCGGACTCGTCCATGAGATAGCGCAGCGCGGAAAGTTGCATGATCTGCGCCTTGCCATCCTTGGGTTCGCGGATCGCGACATCGATCATGCTGTCGATCGACATGCGTACATTGCGCGATTCGAAATAATCCTTGGGCTGCACGACGGCAACCAGCTCATTGTTGTCCATGCCGCCAGCGAGCAGCGCCAGGACCAATATCTCCACGAAGCCAAAGGCCATCATGAGAAGTACCTCAAAGGTGTAGGCAAGTGATCAGTGGATCGTTCGCTGGCCGCCCTATTTGCTTTGAACATCAATTGCCGCAATCGTCGTGTCGCGCGTGGACCAGGTCGACATCGCGGGGGCGACGATCAGCAACAGCACACCGAGCAATTGCAGCGCCAGCGCGGGCCCGTAACGCTTCGGGCTGCGCCAGGCGTATTGGATCTCCTTCACCAACAGGTAGACCGGATAGCCGAGCATCACCGCAACAAACAGAATCCACTTCGCGGCGCCGCTCGATAGTTTCAAATAGTTGAGCCCGACATACGCCCCGTCCGCGGCCGCCAGCACCGTGCCCCAGATCAGGCCGATGATCGTGCACATCACTGACACTACGAGCGCGATGTTCAACGCGCGTCGCGAAAAGACACTTGAGAACGCCAGCAGCACTCCCATCATCAACAGTGCCATTGCCGGCAGCCAGGCGCTGTAACGCCCGAGCGTCGACAGCTTCCGCTTCAATGGCTTCGGCGGGACATACAGCTTCGCCTCCGACAGCGGAAAGCGGTAGCTGCATTTGACACAAGGAACACGCGTCCGATTCTCCTGGATATTGATGGCGACAATCGCGTTACACTTCGGACAAAGAATTCGATGCATGGTCGAACACTCCGGAAATCCACGGCGACGACTTGGGCAACCGTGCCTTTCGTCGTATCGTGCACTATGGCTTCTACGCCAGGTGCGCGATTTTTGTAAGGCGGAGTGTTCGAGATCCCATGACTGGTCCAACCCGCGATGAACTCGCGGAACAATATCTGAATCAATTGCCGTACCCGCCGTACCCGGTGCAGGAGGACGCACTGCTGGCCTGGTTCACGTCCGAGCAAGGCGTGCTCGTCTGTGCGCCGACCGGTACGGGAAAAACACTTATCGCCCAGGCTGCCCTCTTCGAAGCGTTGCACACCGGATCGACGGCTTATTACACCACACCGCTCATTGCATTGACAGAACAAAAGTTTCGCGAAATGCAAAGTTCCGCCGTCCGCTGGGGCTTCCGCGAAGAGGACGTCGGCCTCGTCACCGGCAACCGCCGGGTCAATCCGGACGCGCGCATCATCGTCGTCGTTGCCGAGATTTTGCTCAACCGGCTGCTGCATCCGTCGGCGTTCGATTTCAGCAAAGTTTCCGCCGTCGTGATGGACGAGTTCCATAGCTTCGCCGATCCGGAACGCGGCATCGTCTGGGAACTATCGCTCGCGATGTTGCCCAAGCACGTGCGCCTGTTGCTCCTGTCCGCGACCGTCGGCAACTCGCTCGAATTCCTGGCCTGGCTCGAGCGCTGTCATCAGCGCAAGCTGGAGCTGGTCGAGGGCAAGGAACGCAAGGTGCCGCTGACGTACATCTGGGTGCCGGACCAGTTCCTGACCGAGCAGGTGGTGTTGATGGCGAAGGGCTCGGGGGGCGAGCGCGCGGTGCCCGCCCTCGTCTTCTGTTTCAATCGCGATGAATGCTGGAACGTCGCGGAGCAGCTCAAGGGATTGCCGTTGTTGCAGGAGTCGCAGAAGGCGGCGCTGCATGCGGAGGTCAACAAGCTCGACTGGACGCAGGGCGTCGGTCCCAAAATCAAGCAGATGCTGCATCGTGGCGTCGGCGTCCATCACGCCGGTTTGCTGCCGAAGTATCGCCGAGTGGTCGAGGACCTGTTCACGCGCAAGCTGCTTGCGGTCGTGATCTGCACCGAAACGCTTGCCGCGGGCATCAACCTGCCGGCACGTTCGGTGATTCTGTCGTCGCTCGTCAAGGGTCCCGCCGAGAAGCAGAAGCTGATCGATGCCAGCAGCGCCCAGCAGATCTTTGGACGTGCTGGGCGTCC
>DASRSQ010000548.1:0-2222 GCA_035656475.1 Gemmataceae bacterium
GGGGGGAGAGGGTTGGGGTGAGGGGGCACAGGACCGCTAGCGAAGACAAAATCGATTTCGCGAGAGATCCTGCACCCCCTCACCCCATCCCCTCTCCCCCAGTTCTTCAGTACTGGGGGAGAGGGGCGTTGCGAGCGACTCTCAAACTGCTTGTTCCTAACTTGATGCGTGTCATTGGCTCTGAGGAGTGAATTCGTGAGACGTGTTGTGCCATTGATGTGCCTCTTGTTGGCCGCGTGCCAGCAACAGATGGCGTCGCAACCGAGCGTGCGGCCCGATGAGGCGAGCACGTTCTTTGCGGATGGTCGCGGCAATCGGCCGCTGGTCGCCGGCACGATTGCGCGTGGGCACCTGCGCACCGACACGCACCTCTTTACTGGTCGACGCACCCAGGACTACGCCATGAGCGATGCCGCTGTGCTGTTCGCTTCGGGGCCAAGCGTGGTGAATGCGCTGGCGCTCGCCGAGGTGGCGAACTTTCGCACGCTGCGCGGCGCCGAGTTCGTCGACACGTTCCCGTTCCCGATCACGTCGGAAGTGCTGGAACATGGCCGCAATCGCTACATGATCTATTGCGTCGTCTGTCACGATGCGCTCGGCACCGGGCACGGCAAGATCGTCGAACGCGGCTACACGCCGCCGCCTTCGTACCACACCGAGCGGTTGCGCAACGTCGCCGTCGGACATTTCTTCGAGGTGATGACCAAGGGCTACGGCTCGATGCCCGAGTACAAGGCACAGGTCCCGCCGCGCGATCGCTGGGCCATCGCCGCCTACATTCGCGTGCTGCAACTGAGCCAGCATTATCCCGAGAACGACCTGCCGGCGAAGCTGCGCGAGCAATGGCAGAAGGAGCGGCCATGAACCGTCAGCTCTCCGAACATCAGCTCGCCCAGATGCAGCACGTGCAATGGTGGTCGTTGCTCGCCGGCATCGTTGCGCTCGCGATCTGCGTGCTTGGCGCAATCTTCGACCCGGACCAGTTCTTCCGCGCTTATCTCGCCGCGTACCAGTTCTATCTCGGCCTCGCGCTCGGCTCTTTCGTCGTCGTCATGATTTATCACCTGACCGGCGGCGCGTGGGGCTTTCTGATCCAGCGCATACTCGAAGCGGCGATGCGAACGATTCCCTATCTCGCGGTGCTCTTCATCCCGCTCGCCTTCGGACTCGGCAGCCTGTACCTGTGGGCGAACCCCGACGAAGTCGCGGCCGACAAGGAGCTGCAACACAAGCAGATTTACCTCAACGTGCCGTTCTTCCTGATTCGCGCCGCGATCTTCTTCGCCCTGTGGACCGCGTTCGCCTGGGTGCTCGATCGCTGGTCGCGCCGGCAGGACGAGACTGGAGACGAACGCTACGCGGAGCGCCAGGCGACGCTGAGCGGGCCGGGGCTGATTGTCTTCGGCATCAGCATCACGTTCGCGGGCGTCGACTGGTTGATGTCGCTGCAGCCGCACTTTCGCTCGACGATTTACGGTCCGCTGATCGTCACCGGGCAAATCCTGTCGGGGCACGCGGTGGCCCTGATCATGCTGGCCTGGCTGGCGCCGCATCCGCCTTTCACGGAAGCACTGAAATCCGACGCGCCGTCCGAACAAGACGGAATCAACGGCGTGGTCTCCCCCAAGGCGCTGAACGACCTGGGCAACCTGCTGTTCACGTTTCTGATCCTCTGGGCGTACATGGTGTGGTTCCAGTTCATGCTGATCTGGATTGCGAATTTTCCCTATGAGGTGATCTGGTACTTGCCACGCTCGCGTGGCGGCTGGCAGTGGGTCGCGTACACCCTGCTCGTGTTTCATTTCATCATCCCGTTTTCCCTGCTCCTGTCGCGCGACCTGAAGCAGCATCTTCCGACGCTCGCCAAGATCGCCGGGCTGATACTGGCGACGCACCTGGCCTACGTTTATTACCTCGTGATGCCGTCGTTTCCCGACAGCACCATTCTCGAACACTGGATGGATTTCGTGATGCCGATTGGCATCGGCGGCCTGTGGCTATGGAGCTTCCTGCATGAGCTCAAGCGTCGGCCGTTGCTGGCGCGACAGCCCGAAGACCGCGCGGAGGCGCTGCACTTACGCAAGCTGGACGAGGAAGCGGCCCGGCGGCCGCTGGAGGCGTGACATGGCCGAAGATCTCACAAATCCCGGCGTCGGCTTTGAACCGAGCGATGCGAAGGCCGGCTGGATCTTCAGCATCATCGTCGGCACGGCGGCCGTCGC
>DASRSQ010000549.1:0-10931 GCA_035656475.1 Gemmataceae bacterium
TCACTGTAGGTTCCAACGCCTCCGGGACTGCGGACGGATACACGGCTGGCGAGGGCTTCGATGCCGTGGCGGGTTGGGGAAGCCCGATAGGCTCAGCGTTCTTGGAAATGCTCGAGTAAGTAAGACCTGCGCATCGATACCTTAACCGGCAACTTTCTACTGTTGCTAAGCGCAGAAAATGTCCTGCCTCGGGTGTTGGGGCTTGAGCCAGAAGAACCCCGATGCAAACCCCGATGCCGATTGGCAGGACATATAATTCTCGCCTTAGTTTACGCGCTCGCAAATCACATCTCAGAAACCGTCTGACAGACACCGCGCCCAAGCGTGCTCAAATCGTGAAGCGGTCGGACTGCAAATGGTGCGACACGTCGCGCAAACTGTCACGCCATTTTGACAGCGTCTGCCTTGGCCATGACACTTTCAATGTACGCCTTCGCCTGGGCCTTGGTCTTGATGGCATTGAATCTGGCGTGAATTGCCGTTCGATCGGCTGGGTTTGGGCCTGCCAGTTCCAATTCCGTTTTCAGCATCACCCCAAGCATACTAGGTAACACTCCACGCTTTGGAAGTGGTTCGTTGGGAGCCGCCGGCCTCTGGGCGGCAGTAACCGAAAACGCTGCATGCACGGAAGCGGGATTATTGAGAGTCGTAGGCGTATCGCGCGGCGTACTGAGCGTTAGCAGGCCCTGAAGGTCGTTTGCCTGTGCATCCCGTTGCGTCAGGGCTGGAAAGCCGAATAAGCGCTCCAGCGTCGCCGGAATGGAAGAATGGTCATATACGGTATGATCGACCACTCCCTTTGGAATCAACGGCGAAACAATGACTGCCGGCACGCGGACGCCATATTGCTTGAACGTGAATTTGCTGTTGTTAAGCTGATCGGATGCGCCATCGTCGGGCGCAACCGCATTATTAGGCGCGATCGAATCGTAGAAACCGCCGTGTTCGTCGTAGGTGATGACTAGCAAACTGTTCAACCAGAGCGGTGAGTTTCGGATGGTTTCATAGACGGTCTTGATGAGCTTTTCTCCTCCGATGACACTGTCCATGGGATGCTGCGATGAACCGCCAGCGTAGGTGTCGTTGGCGATGTTCCCGTAATTCGGCTCGATGAAGGTGTAGCGATAGGGATAACTCCCCTGCAAGTCCTGGCCAAGGCGAGCTAGAGGATGAACGCGCAGGAAACTGACCCCCTTCAACGAGGTCACTTGCGGAATACGCCCGACCAGCGGACCGTTGGTGTCGTTGTAGATACGCCACGCGATACCTGCATGGTTTAGCGCGTCGTAGATTGATCCATTCGGATATGTGAAACCTCCCAGCGGATTTCCCTCCCACGCGGCCACTTGGTCCTTGGATGGGGAATGATCGAGACCAGCCGAGGACGCTCCGTGCACGAAGAAACGGTTCGGCCAGGTGGGACCAGGCATGGAGGAGAACCAGTGGTCGCAAAGTGCAAATTCGGTGGCGAGTTGGTAGATGACCGGAAGCTGGACTGAAGTATCGAAGCACTTCATGATATCGCCAATATTGGCGGCGCCAGGCACCGGGCCTTCGGTCGTCGTGGTCGCGTAGCTAGCCGCGAAACCCGAATTGTTGATCGTCGGATAATCGCCGCCTGGAGGATATTGTGCGTCGACTCCGGCGAGTTGCACGACTACGTCATCAAATTCGTGGCCCGGGTCGGTGGGCATACTGAAAGGCGCGCCCTTTTGCACCGGGTAATCGATCCCTTGAAATGTGTTCTTGTTGCCCGGAGCCTCAGTGATAATACCTGGAATCCCTGACATACCGAATAAATTGTCGAATGACCGATTTTCGAGCATGAGCACGAATACATGGGTGACGGACATGCGCGTTCCTTTCGGTGAGTGAATCGAATTCAGGGGTGAAGTGTCATTTGCCAGTGTAGAAAACCTCGCTGCGCTTTGCAGTGGCCACGCTCATCGCCGACACTCGCGCGACACCGAATCCGCTGCGTGCGCATTGTCCTCTAGCTTGATGGCAGGTCTCTAATGAACGAACTCACTTCCTACGGTGTGGATCCATTCGGAGACGCATTACACGCTGATGTCCGAAGCATGAAGCGTGATCCGACAACGCACTCACTTCTCGTCGAACGCCGATTATGCAAAGCTTTCCGGTCTGGCTAGCTAGGCACTTACGCAACAGCGAACCGCCGGATCGCCGATGATGACATAATTGCGGGCATCGTTGTTGGCTGTCCACATGCCAGCCAACTCGACGTCGTCCGGCGACTTGCCGAAGGAAATCTCCTCCAACTCCATGCTTAGGTCGGAAGCCAATTCGGCATAGCGCTGATTGAAATACTCGGTGGCAGATCCTATAGGATGACCGTTCAGCAATCGGTTCAGTGCCGACTCAAAGACACCAAGTTGCTCGCCTGCTCGGTTCCACACGAATGAGTAGCCCCACGCTCGGTCAACGTGCCCAACGACCGCGAGCGCTCCGCCTTTAGGATGAGCCAGCAATCTCTGCGGCAATCGGGCCAAGAATGAGTGTGGCGCTACGGTTGCTCGTGGCTTCATCGCCTGCTGAGAGAATTCATCCATCATCGGTGTGCCCGCCCCATAGCAGGCGAAGAAGAAGGCGATCGTGCCGTGGATGTTTGCATCGCTGCTAACATCGTCGGCCGCGAAATAAAAGTCCGGCGGTATCGGCTTTCGCCACCGCAAGGGTCCGGGCCAATCCTGACATAATAGCGCACCTTGATGGGGCAATTGCCGAGGATCGCCCTGGGAAAAGCCCATGCCGTGACCGGCGCAGAAGAGTAAGGCCGGCAAGTCTTCGCCGCGGAGCAATAGGTCGAGACGAGCCTTGGTCGCATCCTCATTGAGGATGGACTTGATTGCCCAGTCCGCTTGCCTTGCGGCAATTCGCTCCGCAAGCGGTGTGATCAGATGATCTGCACTAAGTTGCGTTGCCTGATCCCCAGAATTGCGCACGCCGAAGAATGTTACCCGGCGCGGCAACAGGCATTTGCCGGTCTCTGCGTTGACTACGCTGCGCGCGTAGTTAGCATAGTCCTCAAGGTGATCGAAGTGGATTCGGCCTACGGCATATTGCACGTCAAGCTGAAACTGAAAGCGATAGGGGATTTCTTCCGGATCACCGACGAGGAGCAGGTAATAAGGCACCTTGTTTGGGTCAGCTGGACCGGGTCCGGCGCCCAAGCGAGCGAGAAACTGCTGCTTGGTCTCGCCGGGACGATACGATTTGGGGCCGGTGAATTCGTGATAGAAGCGTTCATTTGTCTGTGTGGCCTGTTTTTTTCGGTGGTCAAGCAACGGAGCGAGAGCATTCCTAATCTCAAGATCGGCGCCGTTGGCGAAAATGGCGCCCCAACCGCAATCGGCCAGGTTCTTGGCGTCGATGCTTTCCATGGGCGCGAAACTCGCTTGGCTGATGCACTGCCACCGATGCTTGAGTTCCGCGGCCTGTTTGAAGTCTAGCGGATCGCCTCGCGCGATGGCGGAAATCTCGTGAGCCGACAGGGTTGGCAGGAGGTAGTCGCCAGTGGAGCCGTTGATACCGTTGCATCTAATTGATTCGAGTTCCACTATGGCTCCTTAGGGGGTCAACTGCTTAAATCGGAAGCGGAAAGGTTGATTTCCGGGTGGTTTGTTCTAAGCCAGTCGGTCATCTCCCAACGTGTCTTGAACCGCCGCCCGGCGAAGTACTCCAGGCGGTGGAGGAACACACGCTGGGCTTCTCCATAGCAAAGGGGATGCTTGAGAATGGCGATCGAATCTAGTAGCGAGCTACGTTCAGACACTTCGACGAGCGGCGGCATCAGGAATCCATTGCACTCCGGGTACTGAGCCAAATTAAGCAAAAGACTGGGGACTATTTGGCCCGGAGATAGGGGTCTGCAAATCTCAGCAAAGGCGCCTGCCAATGCCTTGCGGTTGAGTTGATCCTTCTTCTCCATTGCGAGTGCATCGGCCAAAATCGTGGCCGCCTTCACAGATTGGCTTGCTGCCTGGTTGGGTGGCAGTGACTTGCATACTTCCACCAAACCGTGTGTGAGAGGAACATGCGGTAATCTTCCGCCTGGAACGGAATTCCGGAAGTTGGCCAGAGCATCCACGAGAACCGAGGCGGCCGTGTCCGTCGGACACACCTCGCACAATTCCACCAGACCGCGGGCCAAGGCTTCCTGATTGGGGCCGTATTTCTCTTTTGCAAAAGCATCCGCTAAGCTCGCTATGCTCGGATTAAGGAATTCGGGCCTCCGGTTCTTGGGCAGGGCCCTACCTAAGTTGGCCAATGCAAATGCCAGCGCTTTCCGATTTGTAGAGTTATCTGTATGCTGCAGACGATCTTTCAACACTCCTGCAACCGGATAAAGGTTAGATGCGGACAATCCCGATGGCAGAGCTTTGCACAGTTCTGCAATGCCAATAGCCAATGGCGCCGAATTGCTGTAATTCGCCTTGTCGGTGACGGCATCCGACAGCGATCTAATGGCGGGAATCAAGTAACCTGCCGCACGGTCTGGCGGCAATGTTTTGCACAATTCCGCCAAGGTGTGCGCCAGATTGCCACGGTCCAAAGGAGGAAGCTTTTCTTTCTTCAAATCATTCGCAAGGCGCATTGCCGCCGGATCAAGATGGTTAGCCGCTCTTGCAGGGGGAAGACTTTTGCATACCTCGATCAACCCACGGGCCCAGAAGGGACTGGGCTCGCGGGCCAAGGCGCGGGCGAGGCGTATGGCCTCCTTATCAAGATGAATTGCTGCCTTGTCAGGTGGAATCTGTTTGCATACTTCCGCTAATGAGCGGGCAAGCGTCCCCTGAGCTCCCGAACCCGAACTATTCATTACATCAATCACTTGCTCGACCGCGGCCGGGGGCGCCATATTCTTGTACACTTCTGCCAGCCTGCCGGCCAGAATATCCTGCATCGGAAGGCTCTTCTCGATGACAAGCAGACCAGCCAACTGCCTTGCGGCATCATTTAAGGGCAGCACCCTGCAAACATCCGCCAGGCTATTTGCTAAGGTCTCTCGGTCAGGTGAGGCCAATGGCTTTTTCAGGTCTTCGACTAAGAGCTCAGCGGCTGGTTTGAGGTAGCGCGCCGCTCGGCCAGGCGGCATCGGCCTGCATACAATAAGTAAGCCGCGCATCAAGGTGCTTCGGCTCGAGGCGAGACTATTATTGGCCAAGGCGTCAGATAGGACCTTGGCGCCTGCATCGGCGGCATCGGTAGGTAGATCGCCACATATCTCCGCTAAGCCGCGGGCCAGCGCTTCCTGGCCAGGCCGGCTTCTCTCCTTCTCCAGGGCAGGTGTGAGAATCCTAAACGCCGCGTCGGAAGGCATGGACCTGCACAAGTGCACCAAGCCTCGGGCAAGATTTTCGTGGCTGCTAGGACTTTTTTCGGTCGCAAGAGTATGTGCCAATGCTATTGCCGCCGGTTCCAGGAAAACCGCCTTTCGGTCAGGCGGCAGAGACATGCATACTTTGGCAAGATCACCAGCAAGGTATTCTCGGCTATCACCCGCTTGCCACACCGAGGAATTTGTCTCGTTCTTAAGGGCATCGGTTAGGCACCGCGCAGCCAACTCGATGTAAACCATGGCCCGATCGCGTGGAAGAGACCGGGTCACACTCGCCAAGCTTCGAATCAACACTTCCTTTGGCAAAACCTGATCGCTATCATTCAACGATTCCACCAAAACACCAGCCGCCAATTGGTCCGATTCTTCATCACCGAGGTCGAGTTCGGCAATAGCCAATGCAGCAGCCGTTCGCGATTGCATGCTTTCTGCTTGGTTCACAAGTCGTGCTCGGAGAATCTGGGCCACGCGCTCGGCGCGATCTCGTTTCAATACTACTGCCGCTTGCATGGCCACTGGGGCTCGCCCGGCCAACCGCTGAGCGTTCTTGGCGTCGGCAAGCGCCCACTCAATAAAGCGAATCCGAACGCGCTCTTGAGTATCGGGGAGGGCTGCCAATTCAGCGAGTGCGCTAACTTCCTCGCCATTCAACGCCGACTGACGTCCTAACGGGCGGAAAAATTCTTTGGCGAGGTTGCTCTCCGTTTCAGCAGCCGCGCTTTCAGCTCGATCTCGTTGAAAAAGCGCCCACGCCGCAAAGCCAATGGCAATCAACACACCGACTACCGACACGCCAACGATCCAATGTTGGTAGCGCCGTTCGCGTTGTGCCAGGCGTTCTTGCCGACTCTTGCATGCGCGAAGATATGCAACTTCCTCTTCGTTCATTCTCAGCCGGAAGTTCGACAGTAACCGCTCCGCTTCAATCAACCTGGCTCCGTGGTGCGTCAACAAGCTCTCGTCTGTGCGGTCCTTTTGCCAGTCTTGGGTGGCCAAGCGAATTGAGGCGAGGACCCGTAGGTCAGTCTGATCCTCATCCAACCATCCCCTAAGGCGCGGCCAATACCGAATCAAAGCCTCATGTGCAACCTCGACTTCGTCATGCTTGGTGGCTGCATTTACATTGGTCACGATCAGACGTGAGTCCGCCAGGCGTTTGACCAAAGCTTTGGTGGCAACAATGTCGCCTCCAACCGGTGTTAATTCGTCCAAGCGCACGCGTTGTCGGGTGTCGTGGCGTTCATCGGTATTCAGCGATTCCTCACCCAATCGTGTGAGCCGCACGAAAATCTCGCGCACACATTCCCGGTCGGCGGACAGATCCCGGTAAACTGCCTCTGCCGTCTCCGCGATTGCCATCTTCACCCCGCCGAGTGCTCGGTACTCCTCGGCGCGCAGCCAGCGGCCATGACGTCGTTTCCACAGTTCCAGAAGCGCGTGCTGTAGCAGCGGCATCGCCCCAGGCTCGCCGGCCACGTCGTCCAGAATCGTACTGCTGAGATCGGCCTCAAATCGCAAGCTGACTTTTGACGCTTGCGATTCTATCGCCCAGCGCAACTCTGTGGCGTCCATGGGCGGAATCAGTTCCTGATGAACCTGCATACAGTCCTTGAGTGCCGAATAGGGCGCGCATTCGCCCCAAAAATCGGCACGCATTGTGATGATTACCTTTACCTTTTCGGGAAATTGAAACAACCGATTCAGGAACGCCTGACGCTTCGATTCGTCCGTGCAATGGGTGAAAAGCTCTTCGAATTGGTCAACCACAACAATTCCAGGGCGTCCTTGCAGTTCTACCAGGCTCGTATTGAGGTTACCCAGCGGATCGGTTCCGGGCGTCAAAAAAGCCATTGCCAGGTCAGCCTGCTTTGCTTGCAACGAAGGAATCAACCCACCCAGCACCACCGAGGATTTGCCGCTGCCCGATGGCCCCAGAACGGCCAGAAAGGGGTGGTCGGCGAGCTTGCGTTCCAGACACTGAATCAGTACCTCACGGCCGAAGAAAAACTCCCGATTTTCATAACGAAATGGAAGGAGCCCCTGGAACGGACAGCGTTCATCCACGACGGGCGACCTATGATCGAGGGCGAGCGCGGTGAAACTGAGGTCGAGCGATTCTTCGCAGATTCTCTGGACCCCGGCCAAGCCCTTCGTGTGCTCCTCGCGCTGGGTCGGGCCTAACGCGTTGAGATCGGCTCCGAACGAGCCCTGAACAATCGCCGCCAGTGCTTCAAAATCCTTGAACAGGACCGGCGCTCGCTGCGGCAGCAGTTCGTTCATGCGTTTCAGCCCGTGCGCGATTTCCACGTCGGTCAATGGACGCTCGAGCGTATCGCTGAAAAGTGGGCGCCCGCCCAGACGGCTGTACAAAGCGGGCACGACTATATCGTGTCGCCCGACGAGTCCTGCGCACGATTCGACGAGGGCGAGATCGACTTCGCCGTGCTCGCGCAATCGGCGGTAGAATGCCTCGGCCAGATTCTGCGCGGTCTTGATCGAAACCATTTCAGTCATTGCGATGACGGCAGGCATACCAAGCTCGCGCACCAACCGCTGGCCCAGACCACCAAGGGCCCCTTCCGCTTCGGGCGCGGCGCTTTCGCATGTGGATAGGAACGTGAAGTGAGGAAGGCCTCGCGCCCCATTCAGTTGCTTGAGCCGTTGCAGCAACCGCGTTGCGGGCACCGGATCGACATTATTATCGGCCTTGGCAAGGTAAAGGATGGTTTCGCCGTCGCCGCGTATGTATTGACCATGCCCGACAATATGAAGTAGGGTGTATCGCTCGGCAGTGATACGCTCGCACAACACGTCCAGCGTTGGCGGACCACACGCTCCATCGACCATCGCCAGCACGTCTGAAGGGATTTCGCCGAGGGCAGCTCGCACACTCGACACCGTCGCCGCCACGTCAAATGGAGCAAGTTTATACTTGTCGATACCTTCGGGATTGGCGACCACGACAAGCGCACGCAGGTCGCGCCGGCCGATGGGCTGGAAGCGACGGTCGGTGACGCTTGGCAAGTAGAGCGAAAATGGCACTCGCTGATTAAGTGCCAAATGTTGCCAATCGCCGTCCAAGGGGGCGCACAATTGCTCCCAACGCAGAGTCCGTAACTCAGTATCTTCAACAAAGAGTAATACATGCAGTCGATCATCGCTGTTATTGAGATTGCACTTACCGACGGCCTGGACGAAGGCGTCGCGTACATCATTGCAGAACAGCGCCTTACCCAGGAACTCGCCATATTCTCGAGGGGTACATTGACTGTTGAGCTGTGCCTGAAACTCAGCCATTCCCGCTTGAAGAATGCCCTCGGCTCGAACTGGCAGGAACACGCCGGCCGTACTTTGTTCCACGACGACAGGCCAATTCTCTCTGTTTCTCCGTTGGATAGTAATCTCAAAAGTGTTCATGGGCAGTTTCCTTGTAAACGAACTTTCGCGACAAATCACTCAGGAGTTAGCTCGGCTCACTCCGAAAACCAAGTAATTGTAAGGAATGACCTTTGTCGCATCACTCTTCTTGACGATCTGGCCCTTGCTGCGATGGTATTCCCAGTCGCTCCAGTCCCAGACGGTCTCACTTGAATCGGGAACCTGAACGGCAACGTAGGAGCCTTCGGCTAAGCGCGCGCCCGTGGGTATGTCAGTAAAATCGAGGCCAAGGTAAAATTCTTGGACCGGAACATTTTGATGCCGCTTCGCAAGCGACTTGGTGAGCGCGAGGGCTAGCTGGGAAAGCGGTCCAATCGCAGGCTGGGCGGTCGCTGCCAATTCGAGCCCGCGTTGCAAGGGACCTGACTCTAGGAATCCAAGCAGCGCCTCGTCCTCGTCATTCTTCACATTGACCGTCAGGCAACGAAATGCGACGCCCTCGTCTCCGACATTAAGTCCGAGAAATATCGGATGCCCAACAACACCCGCATGCTCACCTTCCGGCACACGAAAAGTGGCATTGAAATGCAGATCCTCAGTAGCTCCTGCCACCTGATTCTGTGCATTGAAATCGAGCAGTACTCGATGTACTCCGCCACCGGGGTAAGCCTTGATCCGCAGTCGATCCAGACGAATGTTGATCCGATCCCGCTTGAGCGATTTGTCCGGCTGGACAGCGCCCGCGGGCCGGATCGGCAAGGCACCATCTCCCGGCGGTGCAGGAGAGATGTGGCCGAAAACATGAGCAGCGTGCAGCCAGACAGACGTTTCCCGATCGGCAAACGGCCACCACCACATTTTGCTCGAGCCGAGTGCAAACGAGATAGCTTCCGATGGCGGCTCTGCAAGCTTTTTTGCAATCCTCGACCCCAGTTCAGCTTCACCGGCAGTCCGGAGGCGGGCTGCGATTTCTTCGGGATCTAGAACTGCGAGCACGGGAATATCGTCAAAGGGATTGTGTATTAACATGCATGACGTCCTTAGGGGTTCGATCCAGTTCTGTCCTGTGGACTTAACCAAAACTCGACGGGAGCGCTCTTATGCCGCTGCGCAGCATCTCGGCCACAATGCCTGTCAACTCATTACCTCGAATACCTTCGAGCGGCATAGGATTCATTAGCGGATTGTCTGCCTCGCTCGCTTACGCTTTCCACCTTCCGGTAATGTTGGTTGGGGCCCACCCTTGACCTGGTGAGCGATTGAACACACGATCGATTCCCAAAGCAACCTCAAGGGGACCGTTAGGTTGGGTGATCAAAAAAACGAAGTTAGGGTCACGCCCCGTTTCTCGGTAGGCCATTAAAAACTGAGGGTTTGTTAGGCTTAGGAACTCGTGCCAAACTCCAGGCTCGTGCTCGTTGTACCACGTCTGGTTATCGCCAATCCACTGCACTCTTTGCAGCGCTGCCGGCGGCGGTGGCGGCGGCGCTCCTACGGATGGATTGAATCGCAGACCTACGTACGGGCACCAAGAGAATATGTTTGGACCGACTGGCTGTTCGCTTCCACCGGTGTCTCCCGAAGTTATGAAATTCTCAAAACCGCCCACCGATGCGTTGGGAATAAACTGTGTGTTCTGGCCCACAAATTGAGCAACACCAGCTTTGAGGTTGAAATGAAAAAGATCGAGAAACTGTTCTCCGACATTTCGACCGCGAAGCAAATTGGCAATGACGCCTCTGGCAAACTGCTCCGCTTGCTGGCGAGCCACTGGGGCAAAATTCGCAGCAATGCTATTACCCATCTGGGCCAGAGACTCGGAGATAAGCTGATCGAGCCACGCCATGACTGGTCCAGGATTATCAGTGAAAATGGAAACACCAGCAGCAACCGCTCCTTCGGCGATATCGAATTCCGTTAGTTCCCCCCCGAAAGCGATGGCCCAACCGCCTTGTCGAACCTGATTCTCCACGTCGCTACGGTTAGTTCTGAATCCCATGTCGGATGCTCCTGTGTTGTTGGTACGAAATGGTAGGCGTAACAAATGCTCCGAATTGCAAGCCTTTTTTGCGAATTTAGAATTGTAATGACCAGCCTGGCATGCCGCCGTTGCAACGCTCCAGGATGAGAATGACCCATAGTGCCTCATGGACCGGAGTGAGCACCTTCATTGGAAATCTCCTTAAGGAGT